>CALJWY010000206.1 GCA_937974465.1 uncultured Lysobacterales bacterium
CGCTTGCGCCATTGGACTGGCAGGTGGAAGCTCAACACCGGCAAACTGGGCCAGCAGAGTTGGTAGCGTTAGTTCAGCATCCATCAGTTGGACATTAGCCTGTAAGTCCATCATGTCCTGCGTTGTGATGGGCGTGCCGGATTCAACCAATCCCGCCAGCACACGGTCGACGCGGCCCTGGCGTAAATCGGCATAACCCGGATTCAGGTAGTAAATACCGTTGCCGCCCGGGCGCAACTGGTTTAACGGATTATTGTCCAGCGTGGTACCAATCGGGTCGTTATTGGCGTTAGCGATATAACCCGATGGCGGGTTCACGACTTGTGGCATTTCATCATAGGGCAATATCTCGAAGGCAAGAGACTGGTTTGGTTGCGGGTTTGTCACCGGCAGCCATTCGTGGTTCAGTGCGCCGGTGCCATCACGGATGATCCAGGGTGGAATACCACCGTCCACCGTGCCGGAAGCCAGGTCCGCACGAAGCGGTTTTTCTGCACTGGTAAAGTAGCCGATATTGCCTTCCACATCACCATAGATCCAATTCTGCGAACCGAAATCAAAGTATTGCAGCGCATCCTTGAACTCGTCCATGTTTTTTGCCCGATCCATTTCCCGGACGAATGTCATTTCCTTGGTTGCGCCCCAGCCCGTGTATTGGTTGATCAATGCCGAATCACCGAGGAAACCCAGAATTGGCCCATTGTTGCGGCGTGGAGACACGAAACTGATACCACCGGAGTCAATGCCGATGTTTGCGCGGACCATGTTGTCCGGCGCTTCATCGCCGACTACATTCATGAAATAGGATTGAAATACCTGCTGTAACGGCTCAGCTGCGCCGCTGTGGACGGTGTGCGTCGGGAGCGTAAGGGCATTTCTAAGTACTTTGTCAGAAAAAACGTCAGAGACGTCCATCGGGTGAACTGTACTGCCCCAGCAGATCCAATCGTTGCAACCCTGGATGACGCCAGGGGCGCCGGGGAACATAACGCCGCTGACCGAGTAGCTATCCTCACCCATGTCGTGCACTAGGTTCACTTCGTGGAAGGTGGCGGGCGTATCCAGCGCCAAATGCGGGTCATTCGCAACAAGTGGATAACCACTTGCAGTGTGATCACCACTGACTGCCCATTCGTTGCTGCCCTTGTCTACTTCACGGGGTTTCATCGCCTTTGCGAGCATTGGGATCTTTGAAAACTTCTCTTGGATTTCTTTCGCGATCTGCAAAATCGTAGCGGAATCCTGCGGGTTCATAGCCAGACCGGCCCAGGCGGCAGTCTTGGGTGTACCGCCGCTGGATTCAGTTGAAGGGGTCTCCACAGACTGGCCGATACCACCGATGCTGCCGAGGAAACCCGGCACCGTCACTCGCCCGTCTGCCGGCTGGGAACGGTGTGTGTCCTCCGCAAACAGCGCCGTACCGTCAAAGCCGACGACTGCGCCGACCCCTTGGTAGGTAAGTAGATTGATCGTGAGGTCGATATCCAGATCCCAGGACAGGTTCCAAGCCAGCAGTTTCATGTATGACAAGGAGTCCAGCGGACTCCAGGAATCTACCTTGGTCAGTTCAAGTACGGAGTATTCCGGTGGCAGAGGGTTGTTCGCCAACCAGGTATTTATGCCGTTAGAGTAAGCCTGCAACAAACCCTTGGTTTCTGCAGATTCAGCCTGCCAGCTTAGCAGTGCCGCCCGCCGCAACCCAAGGGTTCGTAACTGGACATCATTCGCTAGCGCCGGAGCACCGACCAGTTCGGCCAAGCGTCCGGAAGCGACCTTGCGAAAATAATCCATCTGGAAGAAGCGGTCGCGTGCATGGAAGTAACCCTGCACAAAAGTGACATCCAGCTCTGAATCACCCTTGATGGTAGGAATCCCGTACTGATCCTCAGTAACCGTGACGGTTCCGCTCAGGCCTGGAAAATTGAAATCTTCAGCCCATGCCGATTGCACAGAAACAAGGAATATGGAAAACAGGATAGATGGTATTAGATACGAAGAACGAACAGGTTTGTACATGAAAAGATCCTCGATAATTACTGGTGAATCGATACTTTGCAGACCAATACACCGTGGAAATTATACTTTTGGGATCTCGCTCTTTTTTATCACGAACTGCCCTGTGGGGCTTTTTGCGGCTAAACACACGTATTGCCCAGCCGTAATAAGCCTCTACAAGACCAGCCCATCGCTTAATTTTTACTGAACAACAGACCCCAATGCTTACGCTTGTCAAGCTATCATACGGCAGGACCTATGAAAAATGGAATATTAAATTCTTAGAATTGATCTAGATCAATTTTTGATAAGGGGCAGTAAGGCTGGGTTAGTGAAGCCGAATCGATTGTTTTCACTCGATTTTGGCATCACAAGCAATGATTGTTACACTTTGTCAAACTCAAAGGATAACAAAAATTTGTCAACCATTGATATTCATGCATACCACCAACTCAGCCATGAAGATGCATTAATGGCCGCAGATAAGCTTTCATGTGACCTGTCTGAAAAGTTTGGGATTGATTACGGCTGGGAGGACGAGGTTATCCATTTCGAGCGGCCCGGGGTCCATGGCCAGATACTTGTGCAGGACAGTGAACTCAGAATCCAGGCGCACCTGGGTTTTATGTTGATGATGTTGAAAGGCCCAATTGAGCAGGAAATTGTGCGTTACCTGACAGAGCATTTTGGCTGCAACTTCGAAGACGCTTAAAAACTAAAACGGATTTTCATCACCGGCAAACAGGCGGCGCATCACCTCGGATTCCTTGTTGTATATTGTCTCAATAAACTCCGTGCCATCCCCCATGATACGAAACGCCGTAAAACCCTGTTCCAGGAAAGACTGCAGCAAACCAAAGCCGGCCGCGCGGGCCGGCCCCCTAACCGTTTTTATCATCCACAACACGATACGGTGACGAACCAGCTTGTTAAGGTCATGACCCAAATCACGAATGGTATCAACCTGTTTCTGGCGGTCGGCCGGTCGTCCACAAGCACGGTAAATCTCACCATAACGGATCGCGTCCAATTCACCCCAGCCGGTTTCCCGCAATATGGAAGTCATTTCGATATCAAGGTCCAGGCTCAGTGATTGCAGTTCAAACGCCTCGGCCAGGGCCAGTATCATGTCATCCCGGAGCATACGCACCATGATGGGTAATACCCGCTCCACCTGCTGGTCCCTTTCGCGAAAATGCAAGCCACCATACAGTTCATCCAGGAAAAACTCACCCGCAGCATGATAGCGCTCCTGGATAATCAGGTCCTTGTAGGTTTTTGCCAGCCGCCGGCGCTGCCAGCCCTGTAACAGCTCAAGTTCAGCCAGCGGAAATCCCTGCTCGTCAAAGCGCTGTGCGAGCACATGGTTGTCTGTCAAGGCCCGCCTGAGCCGTTTGGCATTTTTCTTCACGAAGTGCTTTCTCCGTCAAGCCCCCTAATAACCTCAAGCAATTCTTTCGACTTACGCCTGAAAATGGCCAATGCCTCGATGTGTGCATAGCGCACAACACCCTCTTCATCGACCAGGAATACCGAGCGCTTCATCCCCAGGGCGCCTTTGCTTGCGTATAGTTTTGCAACCTCCAGGCCGGGGTCGGACAGCAATGTAAAAGGCAAGTTATGCTTTGCTCTGAATTTCTGGTGTGACTCCATGCCATCGGAGCTGATGCCAACCACGGAAACCCCCAAACCGGCAAACTCTTCGATGCCATCACGGTACTCACATAGCTGGGCGGTGCATACCGGGGTGTTGTCGCCCGGATAAAAAACCAACAACACTCTTTCACCCGCATGATCAGACAGGCGGTAGTCCTCCCCGTTATCACCCTGGAGCACAAAATCCGGCGCCCTTTCATTGACTTTAAGCATTCATCTGTTCCTCTCGCCCGGACAGGGCCAAGTACACGCAAAAAACTATCCTTAAATAATATGGAGCCAAGCTGGTCAATCGCAACAGGCACCGGTAAAATCGAATGATCGCCACAAGGTTGTCGATCATGCTCACAATACATCAGGCTTTAGCCCCAAACAAAGATGAATCTCAAGCCAGGACAGGCTTGGCGATCGCCGGCGGGGGACCCGTCGGAGCCATATATGAACTGGGCTCTTTGCGGGCGCTGGATGAAAGTATCCGGGATCTCAGGTTGCATGAGCTGGATGTCTACGTTGGTGTGAGCTCCGGAGCGCTGATAGCAGCTGGGCTTGCCAACCATATCAATACCGCTGAACTGTGCCGGATTTTCATGGGCCAGGAATATGCCAGCCTGAGGTTCGACCCGGCTAGTTTCCTACGCCCTGCCTACAAGGAATACTTCCAGAGAGCTGCGCAGTTGCCCGCCATCTTGAGCGATGCCTTGCTGGATGTGATCCGTCGCCCGGGCCAGGCCGGTATTTCCGAGATCATCAGCAGTCTTGGCAAAGCTGTTCCCAGCGGTGTTTTTGACAATGAGACCATTCACGATTTTCTCGAGGAGGCCTTCAGAGTGTCAGGGCATAGCAACCGTTTCGAGGACCTGGCCTGTAAGCTGTATATCGTTGCCGTGGACCTGGACAACGGTGCAGCGGTGCGTTTTGGCAGCAAATCCCACAGTGACGTAACTATTTCGCGGGCAGTGCAAGCCAGCGCAGCCTTGCCGGGGCTATATCCGCCGGTTGAAATCAATGGGCGTTTCTTCGTGGATGGTGCACTGCGCCGCACACTGCATGCATCTGCCGCACTGGACGAAGGGATAGACTTGATGATCGGCGTTAACCCGCTGGTGCCGTTTGATTCCGGCGCGAAACACAAGAAAAAAGAGTTTCCACTCCACAAGCTCAACAGTGGCGGCCTGCCATTGATCATGTCACAGACATTTCGTGCGTTGATCCAGTCACGCATGGAAGCCGGCTTTAAAAAATATTATTCAAGCCACCCCATGGCCGACCTTGTACTGATGGAGCCGGATCGCGGTGACGAGGAAATGTTTTTCACCAACATTTTCAGCTATTCCGACCGCAAGGCACTGTGTGAACATGCATTTCAAGAGACACGCAAGGACCTGTATACGCACCGAGCTACATTGGCGCCCATTCTTGAAAAACATGGCATGTCACTACGCCTGGGTCTGCTGAGCGACAAAACACATACCCTTGAAAAGAGCATTGGCGAAGGCCATGCCAGTCATGCACCGGTGGTACGCAATCTCTGCAATGTTCTGGATGAGCTCGATAGCCTGGTAAACTAGCATCAGCCTGCCTGGCATCCCTCGCCGGGACAAACCACCATTCTGTACATTTGCCGTCGCGGCCAAATCGCTGCCCGTGCCATCAGTTCAATTTGTTGTGTATGGCAGACTTTACCTTTCTTTACATCGTCACAGCTGCCGATGTGATTGCGTGATCTGGCCCTTTGCATTATAGTAGTCCGTCGCCCTGAAAAAAGCTGGGATCAACCCTCAAATGAATGACAGAATCAATTGGTCGCATGGCCTGTTTATAGTCCTGGCCACCGCCCTGCTCGCAGGGTGTAATGGCAGCCAGTCCGGCAGCGGGCAAACAGCAAGAATTGAAACCAGCACCCTCGAAATCGGTGACATCAACCGTGTTGTTGCGACATCCGGCGCGGTACGTCCATTGATTACTGTTGAAGTAGGTTCACAGCTGTCCGGCCAGCTTGAGGAGCTCTACGTGGACTTCAATTCTGAGGTCAAAGCCGGCCAGGTGATTGCACTGATAGATTCCAGGACCTATGAGTCGCGTGTT
>CALJWY010000207.1 GCA_937974465.1 uncultured Lysobacterales bacterium
ACAGCCCAGGAATGCAGATGAATTACATGACGGCCTGTTGCAGTTGGGTTTTTTGACGCAGGCGGAGTTTAGCAGCGGTAATGCGAGCACCGGTTCTGCCGGCAATGCTGCCAACTGGGGCAAATGGCATGCTGCACTGGCCGGTGACTTTCGGGTGTGCCGGGTCAAAACAACAGGGAGCCCGACAAAAGTGGAAGGTCATTGCTGGCTTGCATCTGAACGGCTCCCGGAATGGCTTGCCATACACCCTGGTTCCGAGTTCAGTCCCGATCCAACGGCATTGCTGCCGGATCAGCCTGCACCCGATTTTGACCAGGCGCTGGCAGCATTACTCAGAAGCCGCATGATCGGGTTGGGACCGGTCAGCCGCATACAACTGGCGGCGGATTTCAACATCGATGAAGTAACCATGCAACGGGCCTTGCTTGGGTTGCAAAACGAAGGGTTTGCGATCCTGATGCAGGATGACGCGACTGAAAACCTCTGGTGTGAACGCCGGCTTCTGGCAAGGATACACCGGTACAGCCGCGAACAACGCCGGCGCGCGGTCAAACCGGTATCACCGGCGATCTTCATGAAGTTCCTGGTCAAGTGGCATGGCATGGATGACGCGGGTTTTGATCTCGACCAGGCCCTGGCAAACTTGCAGGGCTGGGCCGCGCCGGCCGTGATGTGGGAAAACGCCCTGCTGGCAGCGCGTTGCAGCGAATATTCGCCCGACCAATTGGATCAGCGGTTTTTGAGTGGCCAGCTGGCCTGGTTCCGGCCCCTCGGTTCAGCCGAACAGGTGAGCACCATTGTTTCAGCGACGCCGCTGGCAATTGTTCCCCGCGCCAGTGTGCGGCACTGGCTGGCAAGGCAGGCTGATCCACAAGCGATGACTGATAGCACCGGCAAAAAGGTATTGCACCTGTTGCAAACACATGGCGCGATGTTTACCTCCGATATCGAGCAGGAATCCGGTCTTTTACGACCACAATTGGAACAGGTCCTAAAGACCCTGGTGGCCGGCGGTATGATCACCGCCGACGCATTTTCACCGGTACGCTGGTTATTGCGACCGGAAGTGCAGAAGTTGCGCAGATCAAGAAGAGGCAGGGGCCATTTGCCTAATTTGCCGGTGGGCCGCTGGAGCATTCCCGGTTACGCTAAATCTGGAGGCCACGAGAGTGAAACAAGCCATGGCCGGCAGGAAAAACTGGCTGTCATTTGCCAGTCGCTGTTGCGTCGCTACGGCGTTGTATTCAGGGCGGTGATACAAAGGGAGCCATTATTGCCTCCCTGGCGCGAGTTGCTGGGCTACCTGAGACGAATGGAAGATCGCGGCGAAGTGCGTGGTGGTCGTTTTGTCGATGGGTTTTCCGGCGAACAGTTCGCCTTGCCAGAAGCCCTGGGCCTGTTGCGTCAGCGTGTAGGGGGTGCGGAGCAGTCGGAGTACACCGTGATCAGTGCCTGTGACCCGTTAAACCTGGGTGGTTTGATTGTGCCGGGTGTCAAGACACCAGCAATCTCAAGTAACCGCATTTTGCTTGAAAATGGACTGCAGGTCGCGCGAACCATCAATGATGAACTGGAGGAGTTCTCCGGTATCAGCCGACAGGCGAGTCAGGAAGCCAGGCGTCGCTTACAGGTTGTCAGGCAATGGCCCCACGCAAGTGCTCAAGCGCCCAAACGAAATTCTTAGAAGCCTGCGCGAGCAGGCAGAGATGATGGCATCAAAACCATCAAGGAAGATTACGCGAACTTACCATTTTTTGCGTTTGAGGTAAGTGTGTTCCTGGTCTGGTTTCAATTGGCGTTTTACCGCAATTCCCTGGTTTTTGCCGAATAGTATTCTGACCTGGTAATAACTTTCCCTGGCCAGCATCCACCAGTCGGTCTTCAACCAGGTGCGTTGGTAAAGTTTTTTAACTGCAGCAACTGCATCAGGTGATCGTTCATTGATTTGTGCAATCAGTTCCATGGCTTGCTGCAATGGATTATCACTGACGTTGGTGACGAGACCACAGGCCAGGGCTTCCTGTGCGGAAATGATCTCGGCGGTCATAACCAGTTTTAATGCGACATCTTTGCTGACAACTTCCCTGAGCGCGAGGTTACCGCCCATATCCGGGATCAGGCCCCATTTCCCCTCCATGATCGAGAAGGACGAGTCGCTGGATACAAAGCGGAAATCAGCGCCCAGTGCAATCTGCATACCGCCACCCCAGCAGCGTCCATGGATCACCATAAATACCGGCACCGGTATACGTCGCCAGTTATATGAAACGCGTTGTGCCAGGTTGGCCCGGCCGGGTAACCATTTGGCCAACAGGCGCAGGGCCGATGACTTTTCCTTCAGCACCGATTTGACATCCAGGCCGCTGCAAAAATCTTCACCGTTACCCTGAACGATCACTGCCCGAATGTCCCGGTTCCTTCTCAATTGGCGGGAGATAGAGTCGATAGCTTTAAACATCGACATATCGAGCGCATTGCGCTTGTGCGGGCGATTCAGCGTCACGAGGGCAATGTCGTTTTCAATATTCAAGGTGACGCAGTTGTCGGTCATTGTTTGATCCATTTGAAAATGACTGCGGTCATTGGGTAAGAAATATGGTTATCCCGGTTGGTTGTAAAACCTTCACCTGACTGTATAGCGTTACGGTTGTGTTCCCGGCAAATTCTTTTACCGGGAACACACAAGGCAAGATAAAGGTCGAGCGTTTAAGCGCTTGCCAGTTGCCTCAACACGTAGTTCAGGATACCGCCGTGGCGGTAGTAATCCACCTCCTTGGGGGTATCCAGACGGCTCCTCGCCTGGAACTGTTTACGGCTGCCGTCAGCAGCGGTTGCTGTTACGGTTACCGTCTTGGCTGAACCATCACCCAGACCTTCGATGTCAAAGGTCTCAGTGCCATTCAACCCAAGGCTATCGGCATTTTCGCCTTCCATGAAGTTCAAC
>CALJWY010000208.1 GCA_937974465.1 uncultured Lysobacterales bacterium
GGGACGGGTTGGAGACGATCCGGTTGCCGAGGAAGCCTTGCGCACGTTACGCCTGGAAGGCGTCAACCTTGACTATTGCAAACCGCTTGCAGGACATTCAACCGGCCTGGCCATGATCGTTGTAGATGACAAGGGTGAAAACCAGATCGTGGTCGCCCCCGGAGCAAACGCTGCGTTTGATGCTGAGCACCTCGAGGTTCCCTCAACGGATGCCAGCATCGCCCAACTCGAAGTGCCGTTTGAGACCATTCTCAAAGCGGCACGCACCAGGGATAATTTTTTCTGTCTGAATGCAGCGCCCGCTAAACCCGTGCCCCATGAAGTGCTGCAGCATATCGATCTGCTGGTGGTGAATGAGATCGAGGCGCGTACCCTCGGTGCGGAATTGGACAGTTATCGCGGCCTGCTTGCGACCACTTACGGCGCCAAGGGCGCCGTACTCAGCCGTGATCGAATCCAGATCGCAAAAGCCAGGCCACCGAAGGTCAAGGTCGTGGATACCACAGGTGCCGGTGATGCTTTCACAGCAGCTTTAAGCGTCGCGTTGGTCGCCGGCATGGAGCCGAAAGCGGCATTGCAACAGGCCTGTGTGGTAGGCGCCCTGGCCACCACCCAAATGGGAGCCCAGTCATCCCCGACGCTGCTGGAAGTTCAGCAGTTTAAATAAACTAAAGGTCAAGATGGTGCGCAAATGGACGCATCCACTTGACCTATATCAGTCAACTGCGTTTCTTTGAGTCTGGACCCCGAAAAACGGCCTATTTTGGCCGTAGTTCTGTTGCCGTTATTTGCCCAAACACTTAAAATTCACAGACTTAGAATTTATAGAATTTTCCTTTTTTAACGTAGACAATGGATGTGCACAATTGCCGTCTCCGGCAGAACCCAAAGGCCAACAGCTCCTTGTTCATTCATACTTTGAATGGCCATATATTTAATATAGAACAACAATTTACCAGACAACCTGAGTGAAATGATATGACAGCATTACCGGATAACCTGATCCTTTTGTCCACCATCACCGCCGCTGCTCTGGCGACAATAGGTTTATTCTTTCTTGTCGTGACCCGGATATCCCTGATCCTGCAAACCAATAGCGCCAGCGCGGATCCTGATACGGCTCATATTTACTGGATTTATAAAAGTCCGTTTTTCATCAGGCTGGCTGACCGGATGTTTGTTGTATCATCCATTTTATTAGGCCAATACAACAAGCTGGTAGGCACTGTTGTAAAACGCTTGAACCCGTCCTTGAAAGGCAAAAGGATATTGCAGATTTCCTGTGCCTTTGGGAATGTGTCTGAAAAAATCGCCGAAAGCTGCGCACGCCAGGACGCCGAGGAGTTTGTGCTGACCGACATCATGCAAAGCGAGGTTGATAACGCCCAGCGCAAGTTGAAAAAGTTTGGCAAGCTATGCACATTTTTGAAACAGGATGCCACCAACCTGGATTTTGAAGACCAGTCTTTTGACTACGTGGTAGTATTTTTCCTGCCGCATGAATTACCACTCGACAAAAAATACAAACTGATCGAAGAATCCAACAGGGTGGTAAAGCCTGGTGGTAAAGTCGTTTTCGGTGAATTCCACAAACCCAGGTCAAAGATTCTCGAGATGCTTGGGCGTGTCTATTTTTATATCTTCGAGCCCTATGCAACTGAAATGTGGGACGACTTCGACCTCGCAGATGCCTTTGAAGAAAAGACTGGCAACGCTTACAGCTTCAAAAAAGATACGTTTCTTTTCGATAACTTCCAGATATTGACCGCTAAGCGACTGGCGTAAATCCAAAGCAGCGTGCATTGCGCAGCGGTCATACGCGCCAGCCAGTAACGGAAAAACTGAACTGCTGATTCAGCTCTTTTTCTGCAACTTCTCGATCAGCAGGCCAACAGTTTGCAGAAACCTCCGCAATGGCATGGGCAAATCATCCCAGTCCATGCTGTCCATGGTGTTTTTAACACCGAGGCCCAGTTCGGTATCACCCTCAATGCGAATTTTTCGCTGAAAGAAAAGCGTATCCGGATCGGCCTGGCGCGTCGCCAGCAGGATGAAGTCGGGGCTCTCGCCGGAAATACAGACATCATCTTTCTGCTTCCGATCGACCGGCACAAATTTATCACTGCCGACGCTAATCAACCAGTCAATACATAGATCGGTGACCTTGATCCTCACCTTGGCACCCTCAAGAAAATCAAGCTCACCATGCTGCAGCGGCTCCCGGAAGGCCTGGTTGAGTGCCACGGCCAGCAATGGCATTTGTGCCGCATAAGGAATTAGGCGGCCCGGAATACCGACGACGCGCTTGGCAATGGGACGAATGGACTCGGGTATGGGCAACATAGTGTGACTCGCATTGAATGTTCAGACAGTATATTTCCCCATTCCTGCAATGTGTTGATACAGATCAACACGAAGATAAATTCTGCGCATAGAATATTCTGCCACGACCTGTAAATGGATAAATCATGGAATTAGTCTGCCCTGCGGGCAACCTGCCCTCCTTGAAGGCCGCCGTTGATAATGGTGCTGACGCCGTCTACGTTGGGTTCAAGGACGACACCAACGCACGACATTTTGCCGGCCTGAACTTTACCGGACGTACCTTTGAAAAGGCGGTGCGTTATGCACAGGACAAAGGCAGGAAAGTTTTTGTCGCCATCAATACCTACCCTCAGCCCAAGGGCTTTGAGCGCTGGCAGGCAGCCGTGGACCAGGCCGCTGAATACGGGGTCAATGCCCTGATACTCGCGGATATGGGGATCCTGGATTATGCCGCCGAGCGCTGGCCGGAACTGAGGCTGCACCTGTCGGTCCAGGCTTCGGTCACCAGCGCTGAAGGCATTCAGTTTTATCATGAGAATTTTGGTATTCGAAGGGTGGTTCTGCCACGCGTGTTATCGGTTAACCAGGTTGCGCATGCGATAACCCAGTCACCAGTGCCGGTCGAGGTGTTCGGCTTTGGCAGTCTCTGTGTCATGGTTGAGGGCCGCTGCCTGTTATCGAGCTATGCCACCGGCAGATCACCAAATACCTACGGCGCTTGCTCACCCGCCTCCCATGTCCGCTGGGAAGAAACCGGCGATGGCACCAATACACGGCTCAATGGCGTACTAATTGATCACTATGGCGAGGGTGAAAAGGCCGGTTATCCGACCTTGTGCAAAGGCCGTTTCCAGGTCGGTGACAATACCTTTTATGCGCTTGAGGAACCCACCAGCCTCAACACCCTTTCGATACTGCCGAAACTGTGGGAAATCGGCGTCAGCGCGATCAAGGTCGAAGGCCGCCAACGCAGTCCGGCGTATGTCGGCCAGGTCACCGCCGTGATGCGGGCCGCCATCGATGATTGCATGCAGGACCCGCAGGCCTACCGGCCCAAAGAGCAATGGATGAAAAAACTGGCCACTGTCTCCGAAGGGTCCCAAACCACCCTCGGCGCCTACCACAGGCCCTGGCAATAGGTATTTATGACAATGAAACTATCCCTGGGTCCGATTCAATATTTCTGGGAACGCCAGCGCGTACTGGATTTTTACCAGCAGGCGGCGGACAGTGCCGCCGATATCATTTACCTCGGCGAGGTCATCTGCTCCAAGCGCCGCCTGGTTAAACTGGATGACTGGCTGGCTATCGGCAAAGAACTGCGGCAAAGCGGCAAGGAAGTCGTACTATCTTCCCTGACCCTGTTGGAAGCCGCCTCAGAAATGAGCAGCCTGAAAAAAATCTGTGCCAATAACGAGTTTATGGTCGAAGCGAACGATATATCTGCCGTGCATTTATTGTCTTCGGCTGGTAAGGACTTTGTTACCGGGCCGAGCTTTAATATCTATAACGCCCGCAGCCTGCAGTTACTGGCCGCCAAGGGTCTGAAACGCTGGGTGCTGCCGGTAGAACTTGGCCTGGATACACTCAAAGACCTGCAGGAACTGCGCCCACAGGGTGTGGAAACCGAGGTGTTTGCCTTCGGCCGTTTGCCACTGGCGTACTCGGCGCGTTGCTACACGGCGCGCTCGCATAATCTGCCCAAGGATGACTGCCAGTTCAAGTGTATCGACTACCCCGATGGACGCCTGCTGGAAACCCAGGAGCAACAGGAATTCCTGGTCCTCAATGGTATTCAGACCCAGTCGGCGCTAACCCACGAGGTGCTGCAACAGGTACCCGAACTGATCACGCTCGGTGTCGATATTCTGCGCATCAGCCCGCAGTTTAACGATACCATTCAGGTACTTGAAATATTTAATAATTCATTATTAAACAATGAATTAAACGATTTATACGATAATCTACTTGAAATAATACCACTGGGAGCTTGTAACGGTTACCTGGTTGAACAGGCAGGAATGGATCATGGGCCTCGACAAACTGCTTGAGCACCATCACCGCCAGGTCAACAGGAAGGCGTGGGGCTGTCTGCGCCAGTTTTCTGATGCCCTGAAAGCCAGCGGCCATCTGAAGGTTGTGACCGAGCCTGTATCGCCTGAGCTGCAGATCACCGCACTATGCCACCGTAGCCTGCTGAATAACGGCCCTGCCCTCGAATTTGAAAATCTGCCGGGTCACGCGATGCCGGTGTTGGGCAATCTGTTTGGCAACGAGCAACGGGTTCTGGCCGCGCTGGAGCTTGAGAGCCGCGCAGACCTGCGTCAACTGGGGCATGAGTTAGCCTTTCTGAGGAACCCGCATCTTCCCGACAACCGACAATCTGCATTGAACGTGGTACCGGGGTTCGCCAGGCTGGCGCATGTCACGCCCAAGCAGAAGGATACCGCGCCCTGGCAGGAACAGGTGATCGAAGGCCCTGATATCGATCTTGAAAGCCTGCCGGTATCCACCTGCTGGCCGGATGATGCCGGGCGCTTGATTACCTGGGGCATGGTCATTACCCGCGGCCCCAACAAGCCACGCGTCAACCTGGCCATCTACCGCCAACAACTCATCGGCAAAAACAAGCTGATTATGCGCTGGCTAGCGCACCGGGGCGGCGCCCAGGATTTTCGGGAATTCCAGCAGGCAAACCCGGGCAAGCCTTTCCCGGTCTCAGTCGTCATCGGCGCAGACCCGGCAACACTGCTGGCTGCCGTCACGCCAATCCCGGATACACTGTCCGAGTACCAGTTTGCCGGCTTGCTCAGGGGCCGCCGCAGTAGAATCGTCACATCGTCGTTGACCGGCCTGCCCGTCCCGCACGGCGCGGAGATCGTACTGGAGGGCCATATTTATCCGGATGAAACGGCCACCGAAGGCCCGTTCGCCGATCACACCGGTTACTACAACTCCACGGCAGACTTCCCGGTGTTCACCGTCGAGCGCATCAGCCATCGACAAAACCCGAAATACCTGACCACCTACATGGGCAAACCCGGTGAAGATGAACCATCCATCATGGCAGCAGCCCTGAACGAGATGTTCATTCCACTGTTACAGGAACAATTCCCCGAAGTGGTGGATTTCTACCTGCCGCCGGAGGCCTGCTCCTACCGCGTTGCCATTGTAAGTATTCGCAAACACTACCCTGGGCATGCACGCAGGATCATGTTTGGCATCTGGTCCTGGCTACGCCAGTTCACCTACACCAAGACGGTCATTGTTGTCGATGACGATATCGATGCACGTAACTGGAAGGAAGTGATTTGGGCCATCTCGACCCGTGCCGACCCGGTGCGTGATACGGTCCTGGTTGAAAACACACCGATAGATTATCTCGATTTCGCCAGCCCAAAAGCGGGGCTTGGTGGCAAGATGGGTATCGATGCGACCACCAAGATTGGTTCAGAGACAAACCGCGATTGGGGCAGAGTTGCTAAAATGGATGCGGCAACACTGGAGAAAATTGAACAGATTGCAAAAACGCTGGGGCTTTAGTACGTTTTTAACGAGCTGGCTATTAATACATTCTGCTACCACCACACCGACCGCTGAGGGAGAGCGTCGCCTTTCAAGAAGCCTCGCGGTGAACGTCCTGTTCAACTTTTAACTTCAATCCCAGCGCATGAATCACCCTGGTAAAGCTGGACAACTTGGGATTACCGGTTTTGGAAAGCATTTTGTACATACTCTCACGACCGAGATTGGAGCGCGATGCGAGACCGGATATTCCATCGGCCTGGGCTTCTGCAATATTCCGCAATGCCATCAAAATAACGGCAGAATCACCATCGTCCAAAGCAGCACAGAGGTATTCTGCAGCCACTTCATGGTCGCGAAGTTCAAGTGAGTGGATCTGTCTGACGCTAGC
>CALJWY010000209.1 GCA_937974465.1 uncultured Lysobacterales bacterium
AGCACCCAATTGTCATTTCACAAAGCCGGAATTGAATTCCGGCTTTTTTTCTGCATATATTCCGCAAAACTTCCTATTAATGACCCGTTGAAACGCTTTCCGCAGCCTTAAAATAGACCCCATACCCCTTGGGGCAGGCTAAATACATAATTACAATAAACGGAACTTTTAACTATGCGTCTTACTCGATTTACCGACTACTCATTGCGTGTTCTGGTGCACCTTGGACAGAATAATAACGACAGAGTGACAATCCACCAGATTTCTGAAACCTACGATATTTCAAAAAACCACCTGATGAAGGTGGTAAGCAACCTGACTCGCTCAAAGCTGGTCTCTGCACAACGTGGTCCAGGCGGCGGCATTCAGTTAAACCGAGAACCCGGGGAAATCAAACTGCACGAAGTTATTACCGTGACAGAAAAGCGACTTAAGAACTTCGACATATCGAATCCCAAGCGAATTGACCCGTCAACCGCGGACTCAAGACTAAGCGGCTATCTTCACCATGCAATGCATGCATATCTCAAGGCCCTTGAGGACTTTACATTGGCGGACGTTATCAACACTAACGGTGAAGCACTGGAGTTGTTGAAACCCTAGCTAGACGCAAACTGCCCAGGGGCGTCCAGTCGAAATTGGGCACCCATACGGTGTATGCTTGCTCCCTAATACCAACACCGAGGGAGTATGAAGATGAAGTCAGCGGGTAGCACAAACACCAGCCCTACCACTCAAGCCATCGAAATAGCCATCCGATTGGGTCTGATTTTCCTGATCCTGGCGTGGTGTCTACAGATTATCAGACCATTTGTCATGGTGATCGCCTGGGGTGCAATTATCGCCATTGCGATCTACCCCTTGTTCATGAAACTTGTAGCAAAACTGGGTGGCAAAAAGAAACTGGCCGTGGCATTGATTACACTTGTCAGTATCACTGCACTTGTGATTCCACTGATCTCCCTGTCTGAATCCCTGATTACAGGCGCCACTACTATTGGTAATGAAATCAGTACTGGTAAAGTCAATATTCCGCCACCATCGGAATCGGTTAAGTCGTGGCCAATGGTCGGTGATAAAGCCTATGCATTCTGGCAGGACGCATCGGTTGACCTGACTGCACTGCTTGAGAAATACCCGGGCCAGCTTGCCGAATTTGGCAAAAAACTTCTGGGCCTGGCTGCAAGTACTGGCCTGGCGGTTCTACAGTTTATTATCTCAATGTTAATTGCTGCCGCCTTCCTTGCCAGCGCGGACAGCATCAACAAGAGCTTGCATAAACTGGCGGGCCGGCTATCCACAGAGCATGGAAAAGATCTACTGGTAATGTCAGAGAAGACGATTCGCAGTGTTGCCGTGGGTGTCATTGGAATCGCTTTTATCCAGGCATTTCTCGCTGGCATCGGTATGATGGCGGCCGGTATACCCGCTGCAGGACTGCTGGCAATTTTCATCATGGTGCTCGGCATTGCGCAATTGCCCCCATTGCTGGTGCTATTGCCAGTTACGATTTACCTGTTCTCCGGTGACAGTACGACCGTGGCCGTTTTGTTCCTGGTGTGGAGCATCCTGGTCAGCGCCAGCGATATGGTACTCAAACCCTTGTTGCTCGGCCGGGGCGTGGACGCCCCCATGTTGGTTATTTTGCTTGGCGCCATCGGCGGCCTCGTCACATCCGGGATCGTCGGCCTGTTTATTGGCGCTGTTGTGCTGGCTGTCGGCTATAAGCTCTTGCTTGCCTGGGTGGACATGGAGAGTGCAGAACCAGTCGATGATTCTGACTCATTAACCAACTGAGTTCCGGCGCATTCACCACACCCCGTAGTTTGCAGCGAAGGAATACAAGGGAAGCGATATGTTAATTAATTTGATGCTGGGCTGTATCACCGTTTTTATATCCATGAGCATCCAGGTTGCTGGTGTTGTCGTGATGTTGCGCTACCTGCTAAAACAGATGGTAGCCCGAAATGGAGAAAGTCATTTTTTCTTTGATTCCTATGTGATCGGCATGGTCTTACTGATACTGTTTTTGGGCCACCTGTTGCAGATTGCGATCTGGGCATCCCTGTTTATGTACCTCGGTGAATTCAATGATTTTCTAACCGCTTTTTATCACTCCGCCGTCAACTTTGCGTCGCTGGGCTACGGCGATATTGTCATGAGTGAGAAATGGCGCCTACTGGGAGCCCTCGAGGCCAGTAACGGCGTATTGATGTTTGGTCTGTCCGCAGGCACTTTGCTCGCAGTCATGACCAGGTTGTTTAAACAAAATAACCCTTTCAACCATCAACACAGTGACTGAGCCGGTAAAAAAACACATTGCTATCGTGACTGGGCGGCTCAAACATACGTTGGGCGCCTGCCTGCTCACGGTCGTCACTGCGTGTGCGCCAGTCGGCCCCGAATTTGTTAAACCGGAAGCGGATCTGCCAGCAGGATGGTCAACCGAGGCCGGGGGCTTGTTGCAAACCTCGCCTGTCGAGCAGCCGCGCTGGTGGCTCGTATTCAATGATCCACTGCTCAACGAGCTGATCGAAACTGCCTGGCAAAATAACAATTCGCTGGAAATCGCCGGGTTGCGAATCCTCGAGGCGCGCGCCCAGTTGGGTATTGCCCAGGGCAGCCAATACCCGCAGTCTCAACTGGCAGCAGGTGATGCCACCTATGTATCACCCGCCAACAACCTCGGTGGAGGTTCAAATTTCTGGCAATACGGGATCGGCGCAAGCGCTTCGTGGGAAATAGATTTTTGGGGCAAATTCCGGCGCGGAATCGAGGCTGCAGACGCGGCTTACCTGTCTTCAATTGCCGCGCGTGACCAGGCGTTGGTTTTATTAACCGCACAAGTGGTGAATACCTACACCATCATACGGATCAATGAAGAGCAATTGCGTTTCGCACATGAAAATGTCCAGATCCAGCAACGAAGTTACGATATCACCAGCGTCATGTACCGCAACGGCTCAGACTCCGAACTGGATATGCAACAGGCACTCACTCTGTTGCTCAGCACGCAGGCGACCATTCCCGCTTATGAGGTTGCACTGGTACAGGCTCGCAACGCCATGAATACCCTGTTGGGTGAGCCCCCCGGCAGCATTGACGATATTTTGTCCGACAGCATCGGTATCCCGGAGTTGCCGGAAACCATTGAGGTAGGCATACCTGCAGACCTGTTAAGGCGTCGACCGGATGTGCGCCAGGCAGAGCTCAATGCCCTGGCCCAGAATGCCCGGGTTGGCCTTGCCCAGGCAGACCTCTACCCCAGCTTTAGCCTCACCGGAAGTATCGGCCTTGTGGCCGGTGGTTCAAGCAATAGCGATTTTGGCGACCTGTTCAGCAGTGACGCACTGACATTTTCTATCGGCCCTTCATTTGTATGGCCATTTTTGAATTACGACCGCATCCGTAATAACGTGCGTGTTCAGGATGCACGCTTACAGCAAGCGCTGATCAACTACCAGGAGGTTGCGATACAGGCGGCCCGGGAAGCCGAGGATGCGATTGCCTCTCTCAATGGCGCATTGGCCCAAACAGATATCCTGACCCAAACCGTGGAATCAGCCAGGCGCTCCAACGAACTTTCTGTATTACGTTTCAAGGAAGGATTCTCCGATTACCAGCGGGTGCTGGACGCCCAACAATCCCTTTGGGCCCAGCAACAACGCCTGATTACCCAACGCGGCTCATCGGTACTTAGCCTCGTCAGCCTGTACAAGTCACTCGGTGGCGGCTGGGAAAACCAGGGCGAGCGGGCATTGATATCCGATCAAAGCCGGCAGCAGATGGAGCAACGAACCAACTGGGGAGACCTGCTTGATAGCAGCAAAGAATAATGACGGAAACTACTATGCCAGAAAAAGACCCGAACCCGACGCAAGCCAGCGCAGCTAAAGCGGAGCAAGAACCAGCCAAAGCAGCAAAGGACCCGGTGCGCAGATGGACATTCATCATACTCGCCATGGTGGTGCTTCTACTTGCCTGGTACCTGGTTTCTGATCGTCATACGCCCTACACATCACAGGCCCGGGTCCACGCCCTGGTGGTTCCGATAGCACCCGAGGTATCAGGCACCGTGATGTCTGTTGAGGTCGGTAATAACCAGATAGTCAAGGCCGGGCAGGCTCTGTTCCAGATCGACCCGGAGCGATATCAGCTGGCCGTGCAGACCGCTGAAGCTGATCTGCAGACCGCACGCCAGTCGATGGGCGCCTCCAGTGCCAACGTGACCGCTGCCGAAGCCGCGCTGGTTTCCGCCGAGGCCAACCTGGTTCGCTCGGAAAAGGACGCCATTCGTCTGCAACGCATTAAGGATGAAGACCCCGGCGCAATTTCTCAACGCCGTATTGAATCGGCAGAGGCCTCTCTTGCGGCTGCGCGCGGCCAGGTTGATGCCTCGAGAGCGAATGTTGAGAAGGCAAAACAGGATCTCGGTCAAACCGGTGAGCAGAACTCTCGTATCCTGCAGGCGCAATCTGCACTGGCACAGGCAAAACTGAACCTCGAAAGAACAGTTATTCGGGCCCCGGAAGACGGACTGGTCACCGATGTCCGGGTCAACAATGGCAATTATGCCAATGCCAGTGCGCCACAAATGACATTCATTGCCGTTGACAACATCTGGGTGCAGGCAGATTTCACCGAGAACAATCTTGGCAATATCCGGCCCGGCAACGAGGTGCGCATTGTCTTTGACGTGTTTCCCGGTGAAATATATTCCGGCAGGGTGCGGGAACTGGGTTTTGGCGTGGCGCTCGACTCTGCCCCGCTCGGCAGCCTGCCAACCATCAATAACGACCAGGGCTGGTTACGCTCAGCCCAACGTTATCCGGTGCTGATTGATTTTGACAAACCCATGCAAAAGGGCGTATCCGGACTAAGGGTCGGGTCACAGGCGTCGATCGTCGTACTGACGGGTGATAACCGGCTGATCAACACCCTGGCCCGGCTGCAGATCTGGCTGAACAGCATTTTGACCTACGCCTACTAGTGCTTAATCAACAGACCGCACAAACAGCCATTACGGGCATCGATATCGCCAACCGGCGTATCTTGCGCCTGGCACTGGGCACTGCCCTGTCGATGGCTTTTTCCCAATTGGTCAATTGGCCGCTGTCATTCGTTGCTGCGGTTTTCACCATGTTTTTGCTGGCCGTACCGCTGCCGGCCCCCACTTTAAAAAGCGGCCTTAAATTTGTGTTGGCGCTCATCCTACCCGCCTATGCGGGCATGTTGTTGCTGCCCTTCCTGGAACACGCACGCTGGGCGGGCATATTGCTGGTCACGCTTGCCTTGTTTGGCAGCTTTTACTACTCGGCCCGTGGTGGTTCAGCCGTCATGGGTATGTTCATGACGCTGGGCGTGACCGTTGTTGTGACCGTGGGCTCCGTCAGCTCCGGGCTTATGCTGATAGTTGTTAACGGCATGGCAGTGGGCGCCGCTGCCGGGATTGCTTTCGTGGCTATTGCCCATGCCTTGTTGCCGGACCTACCTGTGCCGCAAGCACCTGCCAGCAGAAAACCGCCTGCGCCACCCCAAAAACCTTCGCCTGCCGAGGCGCGCAAAAACGCGTTCCGGTCACTCGCCGTGGTGTTACCGCTAGTGATCATTTTCCTGTTCATCAGTTCCAGCGTTTCCTACGTGGCGATCATGATCAAGGTATCCAGCATGGGGCAACAGGCGAATGCCCAGGCCAGCCGCGCCATGGGCCGCCAACAACTGGAATCGACGATCTGGGGCGGCATTGGAGCCGTCATTGCCTTCCAGGTAATGAGTATCTGGTCATCCCTGCTGCTGTTTTGCATGCTGATCGGTCTCGCCTGCCTGATCTATGGCCGCGGGATTTTCCAGGGACCAGGCATGCATCCCAAGGGTAGTATGTGGTCATATGCCCTGCTAACCATGATCATCGTACTGACCCCTGCGGTACTTGATGCCCAGGGATCAGGTGACGCCAGTGCCGCCTTTTATACCCGGCTGATGTTATTTGTTGTCATTGCAATTTACGGAACAGTTTCTGTTGCCGTTTTTGATGCATTCTGGCGCGACAGGAAACGGGACATCACCAAAGCCGGGGCATAAAAACCCACAAACCTGCTGCTATAATCACAGCTATTCCACCCGACAAAGAAAAAAATGCCTGAATTGAAGATCGCTTTATCCAAAAACAAAATCAGTTTCTGTAAAGCAACACTATTGATTGGTCTGCTTGCCTGCTCCTGCTGGGTGAACACGACACTGGCATTCGAGCCATCGCCCCTGGACACACCATCATCGAAAGCTACCGAAGATGTTGTATTCAAGGACAACCTCGGCCGGGACACACCACGCAGCAGTTTCAGTGGGTTTCTAAGCGCCACAGAAAATTTTGATTATGAACTGGCCGTTGAATTCATGGATTTGCGCAACCTTCCATTCAGCACCAGGAAACATGATGGTGAAGAATTGGCAAGGCAGTTCGATTTTGTCATCAAGCGGGGGATGAGAATTAACGTTGATCATCTCAGCAGCGATGTAAACGGCCAGGTTGTTGACGGCCTACCTGAATACCGGGATGAACTTGGCCGCCTGGTCGACGATGAAGCGGAGCAGGTTCTGTATCTGCAAAGAGTCCCGGGCGTAGACAACAATTATATCTGGAAGATTTCCAATGCCAGCGTCGCTCACATCCCCGAACTTTATGACTATTTCAGCTACCCGGACTGGATTGAAAATATTCGCAGTCACCTGCCGGCAGATTCCGGTTTTCTCGGTATCGAATTATTCAAATGGGTAATCATATTGACCGCCACCGTCATTTTGCTACCCCTTTTCTGGCTCCTGGGCTTTGCCTTAAGCTGGCTTATCAGCAGGCCTGGCTCGCCATTGCACCTCCCCGTTCGCAGGCTCTTTACCCGGCCGGTTGCGATTTTGGGGGTGATGTTGGTTACCGGCAACCTGATAAGAGAGTTGGGTCTTAATGCAACCGCTCAATCAATTGCTGAAACCAGAACCATATTGACCGTCGTGATTGTCTGGATTGTGTTTTCTCTGATAGACCTATTCCGTGCCAGGAGAAGAGAACAGTTCCTCGCCCAGGGACGCGCTGACGCCCACATTCTGGGCCGGCCAATGGCCAACGCCCTTAAGCTATTTACTTTGCTGGTTGGTGTATTGGTCTGGATGGCCAATGCTGGAATCGATATTACAACGCTGGTTGCCGGCCTGGGTATCGGTGGCCTGGCGCTGGCGCTGGCTTTGCAAAAACCGATCGAGGATCTGCTCGGTGCAGTTTCACTCTACTCGCAACAGCCAATGTCAACAGGTGACCTGTGCAAATACGGCAATGTGCTGGGCCGAATTGAAGAGATCGGTTTGCGAACCACCCGTATCCGCACACTTAATGACACCCTCGTTTCAGTTCCAAATTGCATCATTGCCCACGGTGCCATTGAGAATTACTCAGCCCGGCAAAAAATGCTCTATCACCCTGAGCTGCCGCTGCGTTTTGACACCACCGGGGAACAGATGCAGACCATCATCGATGGCATCAATGACATGGCCCGCGGCCATGAGAAGGTGATCACGGACTCAGTCAGAATACGGTTCACGCACTATACTGAAAACGCAATGGTCATCAAGGCAAGGATATATGTCGATGAATCCGATTTCAGCGGCTACCTGGCCGTGGTCAACGATCTGAATTTATCCATCATGAAAATCGTTGAGGATGCCGGAGCAAAGTTCTCACAGGGCGCAAGAACCATCATGCTGCAAACCGGAACCGAACCTCAGCCGGCTTAATCGGTTCTGCTCTACCGGGCCTTGTTAACAGCCGCTTTGAGGCGGTCTTCCATATAGCCATAAAATGGATTACTACGCAGCCGTTGCGACAGTGTGGCTGGTAGAATCAAGGCCCCAGCCTCGCCCACCATGAAGACCTTGCCAATCTGTGGATAAGCACCCCCTTGCTCGTCAGGTGCAAGGCCATACACCGGGTCGTCGATCGGAAATGGCAATGCCACGTGAGACAGGGAATAGACGTCATCCGGCCAGGCATATTCCAGTGGCTGCCCTGTAAAGCCGGGTACCCCGGACCGCTGCTTTAATTCAAGTACCTTGCGCTCATCCGCTGCGCGGTTGGTGATAACCGAAACCGCATAATTCCCCGAGCTCTCATTCATGATCCGGTTCAACAGGATTTTATGCCGCGGCAGGACGAACTCATCTAACACACCCAGCCGGTTGGCGTCGAAAATAACCAGTTCACTGCCGTTGTCGGGAACCTTCTCATATAGCGTTTCCCAAATAGCTGACGTCACCACGGTTTTATCAACCAGGGACTGGAATGTCAGAAAAGGTGGCATCTGCTGCAGGCGGCCATTTTTCTCTACGCGCTGAAGCTGCTCTTTGACAGATGTTGTCAACAGGTAACTCTGTAGAGCCGCATGCAGCGGAAATGAGTTGTACTTGTGCGGGTCGTATTCCGGGTAAGTTTCCAGCCAGCGGGACTGTCTGAAATAATCGAAATACCCAACCCAGTTAAACAACTGCGAAAACCGCGCCAGCGGATCAACACCGATCATTGGTGAGAGCAGGAATACATGGTCAGGGGTTCTCGTGCCATCATCATCCAGTGAGTCCATGCTGTATTTCAATGCGAGCGCACCGCCATTGGAATATCCGACCAGGTAAAATGGCTGGTCATTTTCAATCTGCTCAGTGACGTGTTTCGCAGCAAACCTGACTGGCTCATACCAATCCTGCCAACTCAGCCTGTCAAGCTCGGCAGGCACTGTACCGTGTCCGGGTAATCGCAGGTTCAATACGTAAAGGCCCTGCTCCTGGAACATCGTTGCCAGGTGCCGCATTGTGTATGGTGAATCGGTCATACCATGCAATAACAACACACCGCCACGTATCGAGGCTGGTTGCAGCACGGCACTACGATTCAGGTTCACGCCGGCCTTTTCAGGATAGGAGTGATTGTCTTTTACATAACGATTAAGCTGCTGCCTTGGATCCTGCCCTGCGTGTGTTTCCACCATTGCTTGAAGCTGGGAAAAAACCTGCTCTTCCCGTTCAAGATATTGCTCCAGGCTGGTAACCGCGTTTTCATCGGCTACCTGGAATTCGGCAGCAATAACCTCGGTATGCCACCAATCCAGGGGAGGTCCATCGCGCAGACTGATCGCTCTCGCCAGTATCAGGGTCATAGCCACCAGCAGAAATGAAAACAATATAAACCCGGCCGCACGGGTTGCTATTCGTGCTGATTTCCTGAGCATGTCAACTCCCTCCGAATTTTGTGCTTATTACTATATTGAAATTTATGCTGGATGGCCTGCCTGTTTTAACCGGGCACAAAAAAAAGACAAAGAGCACAGGGTACTCTTTGTCTTTTTGTAACGCTCATCCTGTAAAGACTTTCTGAGTTTTTTCGCTTCCATCCGAATGGAAGCACTCAAACAGACCTTTCAGTTTGATTATATGCTACTGCGTCCGTGACAAGCGCAGGGCGCCGCCAAGAATCAGGAACAACGAACCAAACAACGCCAAC
>CALJWY010000210.1 GCA_937974465.1 uncultured Lysobacterales bacterium
TTGAGGTTGGACTTGGCCTTGCCACTGGAGGTGATGATCCCGTTTCTTCCAACCAGACACTTGGTGGTGGCGGCTCAACCAAGGACATCAGGCTGGACCTGGCTTACTTTGACTGGGCGGGACTCACCAATACCCATATTCTCGGTGGCAAATTCAGCAATTTCATCCATAAAGCGGGCAAAAACGGCCTGCTCTGGGATGGTGACTGGCGGCCGGAAGGCACCGGGATTGCCTGGGATAACGGCAGGTTCTTTGCCAATGGTCTCGGCACCTGGATTGAAAGTGACAGCAACAAGGGACAATCATTTGCTTACCTGACCCAGGCCGGGGTTAAGATCCCGCTGGGAGATTCAATGAGGCTAACCACGGGTATTGGCTACCACAGGTTTAATACCAAGGGTAACGGATCCTATTTTGGCGATGATGATGATTTCTTTGGCAATAGCTTCAATCCGGACACAAACACATATTTGTACAATTATGAGGAACTGGAGCTGTTTGCTGACCTCGGCTTTAGCCTGTTTGACCGTCCAGCGCTCGTGTTTGCAAACTATGTGCAAAACCAGGCAGCTGACGACGATGACACGGGTTACGCAATTGGCATCAATTATGGTAGCGCCAAGAACAAGGGGCAGTGGGCCTTTGGTTACGTTTATCAGAAATTGGAAGCAGATGCTGTGCTCGGTTTGCTGACCGATTCTGATTTTGGCGGTGGTGGTACCGATTCAAAAGGCCATATTCTCAAAGGTAGCTATGCATTCGCCAGGAACCTCAATGCCAACATGACATATTTCATGAACGATGTTGGCCTGAACAGGGAAAATCCGATCGACTATAAACGTCTGCAGCTGGACTTGAGCTTCAAATACTAAGGCCAATTTGCACCTGGCAGTGCATTAAGCTTTACGGAACGGGCCCAATCGGGCCCGTTTTGCATTAAAATGTATGGCTATATTCAACCTGGAATTCCTGGCCAAAGACTTTATGAATCGTTTCCTGCGCACGGCTGCCGCTGTCACCGTCCTGTTGATGTTTATCGTCTGGGCCGGACCGTTGTGGGCGCAGGATAATGCCGAAACCGCCCTGCAGGAAGCCTCTTCAACCATCGAAGCCGAAAAAGAGCAGGCAACCACAGACCTGCGTGAATCGGTGCATGAAAATCTCGAGACCATACAAGAGGATGCCCAAGCAAAAGAAGACCTGCAGGTGGCGCAAGACGTGCTGCAATCGGCGCAGGAACGACAACGCTCAGAATCTGCTGAACCACCCCTGCCTGTCGACGAGACAGCAGATTCAGCCGGGCAGGCGAAGAAAAAAACCTTCTCTGATCATTTGCAAAACATACCGGCCTATTTGCAATCCGTACCTGAAAGAGTGCCTTTTATCCGCGACAGGGGTTTGATATTTTTTGGCCGCTCGGAACTTGATTTTGCGTACTATTCTTCCGGCATCACCAGCACCGATACTGGGTTCGAAGTCCGCAGCCTGCGAGCCGGACTGGCCAAGGCATATAAATACAATCTATCCATGAAGGCCGAAATCGACCTGACCGATGGTGACAGCAATTTTGCCGATCTTTATATACGCCACCGCCACAAACGCTGGGGCCTATTGACACTGGGTAACCAACAGGTTGCTCAAACCCTGGTCAACCAGACATCCAGGATTTCTCAAACCTTTATGGAAGAGCCATTGCCGGCAGAAGCGTTTGGTCTTGGTCGCAGACTGGCCCTGGGGTGGGACCTGCACAAACCAATGTTAAGTGCCCACATTACCTTATTCGGGCCAGATTTAAATGGCAGCATCGGTGATGAGGGTTACGCGGCCCGGGTGTACTTCAATCCGACCCGGCAGCGGTTCAGTGTTTTTCATGTGGGCGCATCCTTCCTAAAAGAGAACATGAGCCGCAAAACACGTTTTTTTGCGCACCCGGAATCGCGTGTCACCAATGTTAGGTTCGTGGACACCGGGATTTACGACGATGTTGATCAACAGCATATCGGTGTCCTTGAACTCGCCGGCGCGAAAGACTCTTTCATGTTTCGCAGCGAGTTCTTCCGTGCGAAATGGTTTCGAATAGCCGATGACAACCCGGTATTCAAAGGCTGGTATACCCAGGCCAGCTGGATTTTGACCGGCGAACCATTTGGCTATACACAGGGCAAATTTATTCGTATCCGTCCGCAAAATCCACGCGGGGCGTGGGAAGTCGCTGTCCGGTATTCAAGTGTGAACCTGAACGACGAGGATATAAAGGGTGGTAAAGAGAAGAACCTGACCGTGGGCCTTAACTGGTACGCACCGGCAAACCAGTTTCGCGTTATGGCCAACCTGATTTTTGTCAGGACAGACGAATATGCAGGAAATGAAGACCCGACCATTTTGCAGATGAGAGCGCAATTCCACTGGTAGCACCGGAACCCAACCTCGGTGTGCCCACGGAGCAAAACTATAAACCAGGCTATGGGTCCAAGACTGAAGACCTGGCCGGACAAGCGGCGTTATCGACTTCATATGGCCTTATAATCACCGATGTGAAGCCCAACCCCGAACAAGATACCTACGCCGCTGTCGACCTGGGCAGCAACAGCTTCCATATGCTGGTGACGCGGCGTGAGCATGGCGAATTACGTGTCCTTGACCGCATCAAGGAGATGGTTCGTCTTGGTGGCGGCCTGGACAACGCGGGCGAGCTTGACCCTGTTGTGCGGGAGAATGCCTTGAACTGCCTGTCACGGTTTGGCCAGAGACTCAGAGGGATTCCGGCAAGTAACCTGCGTGCGGTCGGCACCCAGACGTTCAGGCGATTGAACAAGGCCGAAGCATTTCTGGCCGCATCAGAAAAGGCGCTTGGCTGCCCGGTGGACGTCATTGCGGGGCACGAGGAGGCCCGGCTGATTTACATGGGTGTTACCCAGTGGGTCACCGGTGAACATGAAAAAAAACTGGTGATTGATATCGGTGGCGGCAGTACCGAGCTGATCATCGGAGAAGGATTTGAACCACTCGAGATCGAGAGCCTTCAATTTGGCTGCGTGGCAGTGACAAATCGTTTTTTTGCAGATGGAATCATCACCGCAAAGAAACTAAAACGCGCGCGGCGAGCCGTGCTGGCCGAGTTACAGGAAATTCAATCCAGGTATCGAAGAAGAGGTTGGCAAATTGCAATTGGCTCCTCCGGAACCATCAAGTCAGCGGCATCCATGTGCCTGGCCAATGGCTGGTGTGAAAATAAAGTAACGCTTGATGCACTGCAAAACCTCAAACGTGAAGCCC
This sequence comes from uncultured Lysobacterales bacterium, assembly GCA_937974465.1. Classification (GTDB taxonomy): domain Bacteria; phylum Pseudomonadota; class Gammaproteobacteria; order Xanthomonadales; family SZUA-36; genus SZUA-36. Next base: position 3,277 of record CALJWY010000210.1, read on the forward strand.
TGTCAGCGGGAAGTATTGAAAAGATTCAAATTGCCGGTCTGAGTGAACGTCGCCAGCCCGTTTTTATTGGTGGTCTCGCGGTCCTGATGGCCTGTTTTGAGGCGCTGGGGCTGGAGAGACTGACGGTCTCACCCTATGCCTTGCGGGAAGGGTTGCTGCATGACCTGTTGGGTCGGCTGGAGCACCGCGATCCAAGGGATAAATCTGTCAAAGCGCTGATGTCGCGCTTTGCGGTTGATGCGGCTCAAGTGGAACGTGTACGCACCACATCACTCGATCTTTTTGACCAATTATCCACAAATCACCAGCTTGGCGATGCGCACCGTATGATGCTGAGTTGGGCAGCCGAATTACATGAGATTGGACTGGCGCTGTCGCATGACAATTACCAAATGCACTCTGCCTACCTGGTTGAAGCGTCGGATATGGCCGGTTTTTCACGCCAGGAACAGGCGTTTCTGGCAGCACTTGTCGGTCACCAGCGTCTGGATATTCCAAAGGACTACGCCTCCTGGCTGCCCGAGCGCCTGCACGGACCTCTCAGCTTCAGCCTTTTGTGTATTCGGTTGGCCTGGGTCTTTTGCAGAACCCGCGAGGACCAGGCAATTCCAGGTATAGGGATTACATTGGAAGGCAGGCGTGTACAACTGTTGCTGGCTTCGGAATGGATGGCCAGCCATCCTTTGACCATTGCTGACCTTAAAGCCGAAATCAAGACGCTCAAAGCCATCGGCTTTAATCTGGCGATCAATTACCATGACGATTGACCATTGGCGCCCATATGCCAATCCTGCCCGCTTGAAGGCTCGCGCCACATTACTCAAGGCAATCCGCGAGTATTTTTCAAACCGGGGGGTGATGGAGGTCGAAACACCCGTCATATCCATGGCTGGCAATACCGACCCTGAAATACAATCCATAAAAACCGATACCAATGGATATCTGCGCACGTCTCCGGAGTTTGCCCATAAGCGTCTGCTGGCGGCGGGCAGCGGTGACATCTTCGA
>CALJWY010000211.1 GCA_937974465.1 uncultured Lysobacterales bacterium
GATTTCCGGGTCATCATCTTCGGAACGTTCATCATTTTCGGGCTCTGGTTCTGGTTCTGGCTCAGTCTCTGGTTCCGGCTCAGGTTCGGGTTCCGGCTCTGGTTCCGGTTCTGGCTCAGGTTCTGGTTCTGGCTCAGGTTCTGGTTCTGGCTCAATATCCTGGTCTGTCATTGAGTCGGTATCAGCTGCCGTAGGCTCTGCCTCCTCTCCTACTGCCCCTGCGTCATCAACCGGATCAGCGCTTCTGCGCATCAATCCCCAGACAATCAGGGCAATAAGAACAATCCCGATAGCAGCCAGGGTCAACGTTTTGCCAGCATACCAGGGCTGTTCCTCACCACCCGGGGTAATCGCAACAGGCGGTTCCGGTTCACCTGATGTGCGTTCTTCTTCGAGCGTTGATTCGAGCGCGGCCAAGTCTGTATCCTCAATGATTGCAGACGGGCCTTCCTGAACTTCAAGCTGGGATTCCAGTTCCTCGATCCGATCAGAAAGGTAAGTATTCTCCTGCTGTGCATTAAGCAATTCTTCCTCTGTCCGGGATAACTCTTCCTTGATTGCCTGCGCGGATTCAACCTGCCCCGCCTGCTGAGTGGCCTCGACCTCGGCCTCGGCTTCGGCAGGTGGCACCAACTCCAGGCGCCCTTCCTCTTCTGCAGGCTGCGGTTCCGGTGCATCATCAGCAGCAGATACCTGGTAATCACCACTGTCGGCCATTACCGGGGTATTGAAATCAGGTGCTGCGGTTGGAATACCGGTATGAAGCTCCTCGTTCTGGCGCACCACCTCCAGCAACGCTTCCCTGGAACTCAAATCACCTATCTGCCGATAAGCCGGCAACCTTAAGATTGCGCCCCGTTTAAGCGAATTGATGTTGCCGCGTATGAAGGCTTCCGGATTGTTACGTTGCAGCGCGAGCATAGTCTGGTTGATGGTGTATCCGCTGCCCTTGGCATAGTCCCGGGCAATCCCCCACAATGTCTCACCACGGGCAACTGGACCATAAACCTGGTCACCTGAAGCGTCTTCTTCAAGCGTAGGTTCTGCCTGCTCTGGATCTGAGTCCATTACCTCATCGGTTGGCGGCTCTGTCCTGGCCTCTGTCGAGACGGCTTCGTTATCTGCAGATGCTGGCTCTTCGCTAACGGTATCCATGGTCTCGGACACTGCAGCAGATTCGATAATAGCCGGTGTACTAACAGGTTCTTGAACCGCTGGAGCCTCGGCTGCCGTCATATCCTGAGCGGGCAGAGGAGCGGGCTTACGGGGAACAGGCGGTGCTGCTGACTCGAATGTTGGCGGGTCAAGGAACAAGGTGTACTCACGTAACATCCTGCCTCTTGCCCAAACGACTTCGACCAATATCTGTACAACCGGCTCGCTGATCTTCAGGTCACTGGTTATGCGAATATGCGGCTGAGCTGAATCAGTCAGCAGTTCAAATTCAAGCGGAACGGTGATCGCGGAACGACTCAATCCCAATAACTGAAAATCATCCGCGGATGCGAGTCCGGCAGTAATGCTCTGCAACTCTTCACTGGACTGGCTGATTAACTCAACCCGCACATCCAACGGTTGATCAAGATAGGACTCAACCGTGGCCCCACCCAGGCCCAGCGCAAACAATGCCGGGCTGAACAGGCCAAGTGCGGCTACCATTATCCATCGAACTTTTCTATACATGGTTTTCCCTGTCAGTGTTTGACCACCAGTTTGCGTTACGAAACAACTAACTGCATGAGTTTACTTTTGCTTGCCTCAGGATTCCACTGGCATTTTGCCTGTGACCATCATTTTCAGGATCTGCACCGCATTCAGGGCCGCGCCTTTTCTGACATTATCACCCACAACCCACATGTTGATACCACGCGGATGACTCAGATCGCGGCGTAACCTGCTGACAAACACTTCATCTTTACCTGCCGCATGCGTGACTGCGGTAACCTGGTCTTTGGGCTTAAGACTGTCAACCAGAACCAGACCCGGCGCTTTATTCATGGCATCGCGAACCGCATCCAGGTCAATATCTTCTCTTGTCTCGAGGTGCACGGCTTCCGAATGACCATAAAAAACGGGAATACGAACTGCCGTTGCGTTGACACTGATGGCGTCGTCCCGAAGAATCTTTTGGGTTTCCCAATGCAACTTCATTTCTTCACGGGTGTAGTCATTTTCCTGCATTGCATCAATCATCGGGATCGCATTGAATGCGATCGGCTGCGCAAATACGGACGGCTCAGCGTCCTTAAAACTCAAGCGCGCCATGGTCTGACGTGCCAATTCTTCCATGCCCTTGCTGCCGGCGCCGGAGACCGATTGATAGGTGGATACATTCACCCGATCAATGCCTGCAGCCGCATGAATTGGTGCAATCGCAATCAACATCTGGATGGTTGAACAATTGGGATTGGAAATGATACTGCCCGGCTTAAGGTCTTTAAGCAAATCGCCATTAATCTCCGGCACAACCAGTGGAATGTCTTCGTCGCGCCGGAACGCGGAGGTATTATCGATGACCGTACACCCCGCCGCTGCGGCCCTCGGTGCGTGCTTGACACTAATGCCTGCACCTGCGGAGAACAGGGCAAAATCGGTGCCCGCGAAATCGTAATCATCCAGCACTTCTACTGCGAGGGTTCTGTGGCCAAACTCCACTGTTTTCCCCAGAGATTTCTCGCTTGCCAAGGCGTGAACATCGGCATCTTTGAAGCCATACTCATGAAGAATCGACAGCATGGTCTCACCCACTGCCCCGGTGGCCCCAACCACCGCCAATCTTAGCCTTTCACTCATTTTCTTTTCTTATCCCTGGCGTCAGCCGTTTTGCGCCCGCTGTCTGAGCACGTGGTCCATTAAAACGAGAGCCAACATGGCCTCTACTATCGGTGTGGCCCGGATGCCAACACAGGGATCATGGCGACCCTTGGTGACCACCTCCACAACGTTTCCTTCCTGATCAATGCTCGGGCAAGGAATTCTCAAACTCGAAGTGGGTTTGAATGCGACGCTTACCAAAACATCCTGACCGCTTGAAATACCACCAAGAATGCCACCGGCATGATTACTCAGAAAACCATCCGGTGTAATCTCATCACGATGTTCCGTTCCCAGCTGATCCACGCAGGCAAATCCTGCGCCAATTTCCACGGCCTTGGCCGCGTTGATACTCATCATTGCCGATGCCAGGTCGGCATCCAGCTTTCCATAGACAGGTTCACCGAGCCCCGCTGGAACATTGCTGGCCATGGCTGAGATTCGCGCACCACAGGAGTCACCGCTTTTTCTGAGTTTGTCCATGTGTTCTTCAAGCTGCGTCACGACACTCGCGTCAGGGCTGAAAAAAGGATTGTCCTCAATAACGTCCATATCCATGACCTGATCAGTACGAATCGGGCCCAGCTGAGCCAGCCAGCCCCTGATTTCGATGCCGAACTGTTCCCTCAGGTACTTCTTGGCAATGGCGCCGGCAGCAACCCTTATGGCGGTCTCCCGGGCTGACGAACGCCCGCCGCCGCGATAATCGCGATGGCCATACTTTTTCCAATAGGTAAAGTCCGCATGCCCCGGCCTGAATGTCTTGGCGATATCTGCATAATCGCCTGATCTCGCATCTGTGTTTTCTATCACCAGCGCAATGGAAGTGCCGGTCGTTTTGCCCTCAAACACACCGGATAATACCTGCACCTCGTCCTTTTCCTTGCGCTGCGAAGTATGCCTGCTCTTGCCGGTGGCACGCCGGAACAGTTCATGCTGAATCTCGGCAGCATCAATTTCCAGTCCGGGTGGACAGCCATCGATCACACAGCCAATAGCCGGGCCATGGCTTTCACCAAATGTTGTAACCCTGAATAATCGTCCGAATGTATTGTCAGACATGTTTTCTTTGCTCCAGAACTGCTCGTACATCGGCCTGGGCCGCAATCAATTGATCATATTCCAATAGGAATATCCCGTCACCACCATTGCAGAAATCTAGCCATAAAAAAGACACACGTGGCAGTAATTCAACCAGTGTTTCAGCACTTTCCCCAACCTCTACGATCAGGATACCGCTTTTTTCCAGGTAATTGGGTGAAGCATCCAGTATTTTCAGCACAATATCCAGTCCATCTTCACCACACACCAGGCCACCCGAAGGCTCGGCCCTGTATTCGGCCGGTAATCGTCTGAAAACATCCTCTGAGACATAGGGTGGGTTGCTTACGATCAGCTCGTATTTTTTGTCCCCGATTGCATCAAAAAGGTCCGATTGAATAAGCTTGACCTTATCATTCAACTGGTACCGTTCAACATTCATCTGCGCAACTTTTAGCGCCGCGGAAGAAATGTCAACAGCATCCACAGATAGTTCAGGCATATGCATCGATATGGCTATCGCTATGCAGGCACCGCCGGTGCACATATCAAGAGCACGTGCTCCCGGCCTGACTGTCAGCCAGGGTGAAAATTGCTCTGGAATCAGTTCCGCCAATGGCGAGCGTGGAATCAGGACATCGCTGGTGACCTTAAAATCCAGACCGCAAAAACGTGCTTCACCTGTCAGGTAGGCCAATGGTGTGCGCTCTTCGATTCTTTTGCCAAGCAAACCTAGCAGTTCCATCGACTCAATATCGTCCAGAATGCGATCCCATTGATCAAAACGGCCATCCATTGGCGCACCAAGAACGTGGAGTACCATCCATGCCGCTTCATCCTGTGCATTATCAGTACCATGGCCAAAGAACAGATCGTTACGAACCATCTGCTCAGCACAGTACTCAAGCCATTCATTTGCGGTCTTCATTCGATCTCCATTGCCCCGGTCTCTTCTAACCTGGTCTTGCATAGCAGACAAGCAGAAGCGCATTATAGTTAACTGTGCGGGAAACCGTACTTTCCTTTGCATCACGGGTTATTAAAATGAAAACAGTCTTTGAGCGCTTACTTGCGGGTATACAAGCCCTGCTGCCCCAGCACTTCCTGTCCCGTATTGTCTATGCGGTGATGCGTTGTGAAACAAAGTGGGTCAAAAATACCCTGATTTACCTGATCAGCAAAGTCGCCGGTATCAATGCGGACGAAGCCCTGTCACCCGACCCGGCTGATTATGCCAGTTTTAACGCCTGGTTCACGCGCGCCTTAAAACCCGGCGTCCGGACATTTGACCAAGAGAAGGACGCATTTATCTCTCCTTGTGATGGCAGAATCTCCGAGACCGGTTCACTGGATAAGAACCAGATCTTGCAGGCCAAGGGCAGAACCTACACGTTACAGAGCCTGCTGGCCAACGACCCGGTATGCGACGAACTGTTGGACGGCTACTTTTCAACCATCTACCTGTCGCCCCGCGACTATCACCGTATCCACATGCCCATTACAGGCAAACTGGCACGCATGATCCATGTGCCCGGTCGATTATTCTCCGTCGCGCCTTACACAGCCCGCCAGGTGCCAAATCTGTTCGCCCGCAATGAGCGGGTTATTTCTGTTTTCAATACCGGGTCCGGGCCACTGGTCATGGTTCTGGTTGGCGCCATGCTGGTATCCAGCACTGAAACGGTCTGGGCAGGTGAAGTCACACCCAACAAGAACAAAAAGGTTAGTGTCAAAGATTACACCGGGCAAGACATCACACTTTCAAAAGGTGATGAGATGGGGCGATTTAATATGGGTTCCACCGTCATTCTGTTGATGCCTTCCAGGACCCTGGAAGGCAAAAGCGAACTGACTGCCGGTACAGCGGTCACTGTAGGACAACGGCTGGCAACATTATTTCCAAGGTAACAAACGCGGCAACAACTGTTCCGCAGGCAAAAAAAAAGCCAGCCCGAAGGCTGGCTTTTTGTATATCTGGGATTTAGCTCAGAAGCTAATTTCGAGTCCCATACGTACGGTCCAAAGTGAACGGTTCTCAAGCAGATAATTAACTGATCCGCCATTGAACTCTTCAAACACGTACTGTCCTGCATCGTTGACTGTGAGGTCAACAGCCTGTACTGAGAAGAACTCTGCATCGTTGACATGACCCCACTCATCATTGAGCAGGTTACCAAGGTTGTAGACCTTGAAGTACAGACGAGCCCTGCTCTTACCAACAAAGGTGGGCAGCTCCTGGTCGATACGCAGATCAAATCTTGTTGACCACTTGGCGTGTTGTCCGTTGCGCTTCTGCATTCCAGCTTTCAGGTTGTTTTTATCAACCCAGGCCATAAATGCATCCGTATCAAAGTCAGAACCAAACACAACATTAGGATCGTTTACACTCGTAGGAACGTACAGCAGGTGACGACCAAAGAATCCATCGCCTTCCAGCTGTCCACCACCACCCATCACGTAACTCTGTGGCTGACCCTCCTTGGTATAACCAAACAGTGAGAAGCGGGTAGTGTAATCTCCAAAGAACTCACGACCATAACTGGCTCGCAGCGTGAAGCGGTGTGGAACTTCGTAGTTTGATGTTCCAGGTTTCGGATTATTGACGTCGTTTGTTGCAAGGTTATCAAAGTTTGAACCGGCAACAGATGAGGTCATCGGTGAAACGTCTTCGGCCTGTGTATAGGCGTAACCGAGACTGACGTCCAGGCCACTGTCAAAGTCTTTGCTGAAGATCACCGAGAAGACATCGCTGCTGGCGCTGTACTTCGAGTTGGTCAACATGAAGTTGTCCTGACCATTGGTGTAATCGTAGATTGGATAACCAGCAGAAGTCATACCGACGATCTCCTGGGAAATATCAACATACAATGCAGGATCTTCGCTTCGTGAATGCAACCAGTCAATATCCATCTGGATGTTACCAGGCATATCCCAGGTAGCGCCAAGAGCCAATTTCCAATCGGACGGCATCTTGAATTTGGGATCGATCAGTGCAAGGAACCTTGTGCTTCCATTTTCCGGAGTTGTTGCAGCAACCTGATCATACAGGACTTGCGGTACACCGTAGCCCGGTCCACCAGCAGTGATTGGAATACTTCCATCGAGGATGGAACCAGAACCGCTGAAGTTGTTCAGACGTTTTTGCACGTTGGTCAGACCATCGTTGCTGTAGGAGTTGGAAATCCACACATTCGGGTTACCGCCCGAGTACAGACCCAGGCCACCGCGCAATTGCAAGTCATCCCGAATGCCCCAGGTAAAACCAATACGGGGCTGAATGATATCGAGACCGTCAACCGTAGAATCGTTACGCAGACCGTCGTTGGCATCTGTGAAATTCTGGTTGAAAGTGGGGGAATCGCTGGTGTCAAACCAGTCATAACGCACACCAAATACGAGTGAAAGATCCTTGTTGGGGAAATACAACTCGTCCTGGATATACAGGCTATTCTGGTTATTGGTGAAGTCAGCTGCCGC
>CALJWY010000212.1 GCA_937974465.1 uncultured Lysobacterales bacterium
TACATCCAGGCCTTGAATGGTGCGGTTGGCCGATACTTGCGGCGTGACTTGATAATCTTTTCCCAAACACCCTGGTATAAATCATTGGCTACCGCCGCGTCGGACACCTGGCGCTTCAAGTAACGGTAGAGCGGTCCGCGATGGCGTGCATACAACCGGTCGAAGGCCTGTGCTTCACCTTTTGCGTACCGCTGCATCAGCTTTTCATCGGTCGTTTCCCGCATAACAGCAGCGTAGCGGATTCGAGCGAGTGCGCCAAGTAGAGTGTGTTCGATTGCTACAGGTATTGACACTGTCATCCCGGAATTTGCAAAGCCAATATCCGCTACCTTTTCGGGTTTAGTGTGCGTCGGTAAGAACTTGATGTTTGGCACCCCGGAAAACGGGGAGGTCCCCGCTTTCACGGCGGTGCCGGTGACTACCCATGAGGGCCTATTCCTGATTGATCTGGGCAACATTGGACGTTTGGTCCAGCGTAGCCGCCAGGTTAACCAGTTGCATAAATTCGCTGCGGTAACCATGCGCATCATTGCCCCTGGAGTGACGGGCCAGCTCGGCGATATCCGGGTAGTCAAAGTTCTCCAGGAAGGTCCCGCCACGCAGTTTCTGCCCAAATGCTGCAACGGCTGCGGCAAAGTTGAAACTGTCGCTGCCATGTGCCTTGATTTGCTTGTCCAGGATGGCAGACTCGACCAGTTTTGAGTTGGATGAGCCGGGTAATTTGTACCGCACCCGAAGGTGTGCAAGTTCGTTGGCGAATGCACCACTGTCGTTTTGGGAATTCGTGTTGTCCTGTTGATAGCGCCTGCCTGGCAAACGCTGGCCATCACTGCTGGCCAGGCTGATTTCATATAACGCTGTCACCCGGTGACCCGCACCGATTTCACCGGCATCTACCTTATCGTTGTTAAAGTCCTCCTCGTTCAGTGCACGGTTTTCATAGCCGATCAGCCGATATTCAGATACAAGGGCCGGATTAAATTCGACCTGGATCTTCACGTCTTTGGCAATCGTCAAAAGGGTCGCCGAGAGTTCTTCCGCCAGTACTTTACGGGCTTCATTGAGCTTGTCGATATAGGCATGATTGCCATTGCCTTCGTCGGCGAGTTGCTCCAGCAGATGGTCGTTGTAATTACCGCTGCCAAAGCCGAGGGTGGTCAGGGCGATACCAGCATTGCGTTTGCGCTGAATCAGGTCTATCAGTTCCTCGGTGCTGGCAAGGCCGACATTGAAATCGCCATCGGTTGCCAGGATCACGCGGTTAACACCATTGGCGATAAGGTTTTGCTGTGCCAGCTGATAGGCGAGACGAATACCGGCGGCGCCGTTGGTTGAACCACCCGCCTGAAGTTGCTGCAGTGCTGCAAGGATATCTGCCTTTTTATCACCGCTGGTGGGTGGCAAAACGATACCCGATGCACCCGCGTAAACCACGATGCTGATATGGTCACTTTGGTCAAGTTGACCGACCAGCATGGCCAGGGCTTGTTGAAGCAGGGGCAGCTTGTCGGCGGAGTTCATGGAGCCGGACACATCAAGCAGGAACACCAGGTTTGATGCCGGTAACTCACGTTTTGGCACTGTATAGCCCTGTATGCCGATTCGCAGCAGATGGGTGTTTGGGTTCCAGGGCGTTTTGGCCATCTCGGTACTGACCGCAAACGGAACCTGCCTGTCGTCCGGCTGCGGGTAGTCGTAATTGAAGTAGTTGATGAACTCTTCTATCCGGACCGCATCCTCGGGTGGTAACTGCCCCTGGTTCAGCCAGCGGCGCATATTGGAATAGGCACCGGTATCGACATCGATCGAAAAAGTGGAAACAGGGTTATCGCTGACCCGGGTCACACTCTGGCTTTCCAGGTGTTGATAGCTTTCACGGTAAAGCGGTTCAAACGCGCGCCGGTAGTCTTGTTGGGCTACGGCGGTGCTAGCCAGGCCCGGTTGAGCGTGTTTCATCAGCAGGGCCCGATCAACGCTTGTATAAGCAATTTCTTCATGGACACCCACTACACCTGGTGGGGAGTCAGGTTTGCCGGGGTCAGTGTCAGTTAGTTCGCGTTCCCCGATTTTTACCGGATGCATGGTTGAGGGGTTGTTGGCTGATTGCTGGGGATCCTGCTTGTCAGCGGCACACGCTGCCAGGCTTGCGATACATAGTGTGATAACAAAGGTCTGGAATTTCATGTTTTTACTCCTGTTGAAATAATGGGTTGCGTACCGGGTATATACGCAAACAGGAGGAAAAAGGGGTTAAGGACTCTCTGAATACAGAGGCGATGTCCGGGTTTTATTTCAAGGGTTTGTCATTGGTCTTATCAACGGTGGACAGAATCTGACCATCAATGAGTTGCGTAATGAGTGATTGCCCGGCCTCTGTATTTTTAACCGAGCTGATTACTGTACCGGATTCGGCTTCGGTCACGATTGCATATCCGCGGGCTATGGTCGGCAGCGGGCTAAGTGCGTTCAGTGTCCGCGCCAACTCTTGCAGAAGGCGTCTTCGCTCAGGCACGATTCGCGCACCCGCAGGCAGAAGGCGGTGCGCACTGAGGTCCTCGAGTGACCGGCGGCGTTCGGGAACGATATGTTTCCCTGCCAAATGCAGCCGTTGTCTTGCCTGTTGCAGCATGGTCCTGTGTTGTAACAAGCGCTGCCCGGGATGCTGCTGCCGCAAGCGGTGTGCGAGGTGATCCAGTTGTTGTGACAACTTTTGCAACTGGTACATGCAACGCTGCTGCAAATGACGGCTGTAGGCCACCAAGTTTTGTTTCAGTTCGCGCTGATCCGGAGAAATCAATTCGGCTGCAGCTGAAGGCGTTGGCGCTCGCATATCGGCGACAAAATCGGAGATGCTGAAATCAATTTCGTGACCTACTGCCGATACGACAGGAATTTCGGATGCAAAGACTGCGCGCGCGACAATTTCTTCATTGAATGCCCACAGATCTTCCAGGGAACCGCCACCACGACCCGTGATGATGATATCTGCCCATTGATGCTGGTTGGCTGCCTCAAGGGCCTTGACGATGGCAGGCGCCGCTTCATTGCCCTGAACCGGCACGCCATAGACCCGCACTGCGGCCAATGGCCAACGGCGTTGCAACACATTCAGGATATCCCTCAAAGCCGCCCCGGATGGCGATGTGATGACTGCAATATGCAGGGGGTAGGCGGGCAGGGGCTGTTTATGCTCTTCATTAAACAGACCCTCACTGGCAAGGTTGTTCTTTAATAGTTCAAACTTCGCCCGCAGCAGGCCTTCGCCGGAGCGCTGCATGGCGTCGGCAATCAACTGGTAGTTGCCGCGAGCCTCGTACAGGCTGACCCTGCCACGGGCGCGCACCAGCATGCCATTCTCAGGAGAGAAACCCAGGCCATAACTGTTGGAGCGGAACATGGCGCAGCTGATCTGCGCCTTCTCATCCTTGAGTGAGAAGTAGATATGGCCTGATGACGGTTTGCTCAGGTTTGAAATTTCGCCTTCGATCCAGATACGCCCAAAGCCTGCCTCAAGGTGCAGTCTTGCTTCGTGATTCAACTCGCTTGGTGTATATATGTTCTCGCCCGGTCCGGCGGCTTTGAGTTCTTCAAATTCCATGTACAGATGATAAACTGATGTTCGCGATGTGTCCTGTCCGGATATCAAGGAAATTAACTATGCGTAAAAAAATCTCTCTCGCTGCTCTTATTTTAAGTCTTGCAGCATGCAACGTTGAGCAACCTCCCGCTACTCCGGTCACGGAGGCTGCCCCAACGGCTGCACAAACCCTGGTTCATAATGCCAGGATTTACTCAATGGACGCCGGCTTTTCGACTGCTTCAGCGATGGCCTTTGACAGCACTGGAATCATTCACAACCTTGGTGACGAGCAGGCAATGCTTGACGCTTTCCCGGAAGCAGAGAGAATCGATCTCGGTGGTAAAACGGTGATACCGGGTCTGATCGATGCACATGCACACCTGTATGGCCTGGCTATCAGTCTCAGCCAGGCGCAGTTGCGGGATACCCGAAGCAAGGAGGAGGTGATCCGGCGGCTGCGTGAGCATGAGAAAAATCTGTCCGACAGTGATTGGTTGCTGGGTGCTGGCTGGGACCAGAACGACTGGCCCGTAAAGGAGTTCCCCACACGTGAAGATCTCGACCGGGCATTCCCGGACCGGCCCGTGTGGCTTAGCCGTATTGATGGCCATGCAGGCTGGGCCAATGGTGCCGCTCTGGCCATGGCGGACCAGGACTTATCGGGCGATTGGCAACCCCGGGGCGGACATATTTATCGTGACACCGCGGGCCAGGCCAGCGGCGTCCTGATTGACGGCGCAATGGCGCTGGTGGAAAAGGCTGTGCCTGAAGTTTCCGATGGGCTACTGGTGGCTTCGCTGGACCTCGCACTGCAGCAAATGGTTAGCCTCGGCCTCACCGGGGTGCATGATATGGGTATCAACCGCTCTGTTGTGGAGCTGTACCAACAGCGAATCAGGGATAAGGCTTTCCCGACCCGGGTTTACGCCTTCACCGACGGTGCTGGTGCGACGCTCGACTGGTTGTGCGAAACAGGCGCTATCAGGGACGACTCGGGACTTCTGCATATGCGTGCGGTCAAGCTGTATATCGATGGTGCCATGGGTAGCAGGGGAGCCGCTTTACTCAGTGAATACTCGGACGATCCAGGGAATTCCGGCTTGTTGTTTATGCCGCGTGAAGACCTTGATGCTCATATCGGCAAGGCACTGGGTTGTGGCTTTCAGGTTGGGATTCATGCGATTGGCGACCTGGGTAACCGCGTGGTTCTGGATGCCCTCGAGTCGGTCATGGGCCGATATCCAAATAACCCCGGAAGGCACCGTGTTGAGCATGCACAGACTTTGACTGCCAGCGATGTGCCGAGATTTGCCCAGCTGGATGTGATTGCAGCCATGCAACCGACCCACGCGACCAGCGACATGTACTGGATAGAGGAGCGCCTGGGCGCTGATCGGGTTCCCTATGCCTACGCGTGGCGGAAGTTGCTGGATAGTGACGCCCGCCTGGCGCTGGGTTCAGATTTTCCTGTCGAGAAGGTCAACCCGATGCTGGGGATATACGCATCCATCAGCCGGCAGGATGTCGAGGGCTGGCCGCCCGGCGGTTGGTATCCGCAAGAGAGCTTGAGCCGCCAGGAAGCTGTGCGTGGGTTCACTCTGGATGCTGCTTATTCCGCCTTCATGGAACAGGATGTGGGTTCGCTGGAGGCCGGCAAGCGTGCCGATTTCATCGTGCTGGACAAGAACGTTTTCGAAATACCTGTTGCGAATATCCCGGCAATCAAGGTATTGCAAACCTGGCTGGATGGTGAACTTGTGTATTCAAACTGAGTATTTCAGTCTGTCAATAGCTCTATTGGATGGTTATAATGATGTGTTAACGCGCCCGGTTTGATCCGGGCGTTGCCATATTCAATATGGAGTGCAGCTGCCATGAAAGTAATCGGTGAAGCCCTCACCTTTGATGATGTATCCCTTGTTCCGTCCTACTCCGACGTCCTGCCAAAGGATGTTGATCTCAAGACAAGTCTGACCACAGAGCTGAGCTTGAATGTGCCACTGATTTCTGCGGCCATGGACACGGTAACCGAAGCCCGCCTCGCGATCGCCATCGCCCAGGAAGGCGGTATTGGTGTGGTCCACAAGAACATGAGTCTTGAAAACCAGGCTGAGCAGGTTCGCATTGTTAAGAAATATGAAGCCGGGGTAATTAAAGACCCGATCACCGTTGGTCCGAATACCACGATCTCTGAAGTGCTGGATATCACACACAGGCACAATATTTCCGGTGTGCCGGTGGTCGATGGTGATGAACTTGTCGGTATCGTCACATCACGTGATATGCGTTTTGAGCGTCGTCTTGAGGATCCCGTCAGCAAGATCATGACGGGTAAACAAGACCTGGTAACGGTCAATGAAAACGCCAGCCAGGACGAAGTGCTGGAGTTGCTGCATCACCACCGCATCGAAAAGGTTCTCGTGGTGAATAATGATTTTGGTTTGCGTGGCCTGATTACCGTCAAGGATATTCAAAAATCTTCAGACTTCCCGAACGCTGCCAAGGATTCACGTGAGCGCTTATTGGTTGCGGCTGCAGTGGGTGTTGGCGGTGATACCGAAGATAGAATTGCCGCATTGGTTGAAGCCCACGTGGATGTGATTATCGTCGATACCGCGCATGGGCATACCCGTGGTGTATTGGATCGGGTCAGCTGGGTAAAACAGCAGTTTCCGGATGTACAGGTCATTGGCGGTAACGTCACCACCGGCGAAGGCGCGTTGGCACTGGTCGAAGCGGGCGCGGATGGGGTCAAGATCGGCCAGGGACCGGGTTCAATCTGTACAACACGAATCGTTGCAGGTGTTGGTGTACCACAGATTACCGCGATAAATAATGTTGCCATGGCACTGGCAAAGAAAGGCGTGCCATGCATTGCAGACGGGGGCATACGTTTCTCAGGTGATGTTTCCAAAGCGATTGCGGCGGGTGCCTGGACAGTCATGATAGGCGGCCTGTTTGCGGGTACTGAAGAGGCGCCCGGTGAGGTGGAACTGTTCCAGGGCCGGTCCTATAAATCCTATCGTGGCATGGGTTCACTGGGTGCCATGCAGGAAGGTTCCAAGGATCGCTATTTCCAAATGGATGTGGCCGCAGACAAACTGGTGCCAGAAGGTATTGAAGGTCGCGTGCCCTATAAGGGCCCATTATCCGGTGTCATTCACCAGTTAATTGGTGGTTTGCGTTCTTCAATGGGCTATATGGGTTGCACCACCATTGAACGGTTCCGTGAAGAAGCAAGGTTTGTTCGTATCACTGGAGCAGGGGTGCGTGAGAGCCATGCGCACGATGTCCAGATTACAAAAGAAGCTCCCAACTACAAATTAGGTTGATAAACACCGAAATGCCGCATCTGACACAGGACATTCACCAGCATCGAATTTTGATACTGGATTTTGGCTCCCAGTACACCCAGTTGATCGCCCGGCGTATCCGTGAAATTGGCGTATATTGCGAAATCTGGCCCTGGGATGTCAGCGCAGCGGAAATCCTCGAGTTCAAGCCACAGGGCGTTATCCTGTCGGGCGGACCTGAATCTGCCACCACCAAAGACGGACCAAGCGCACGACCGGTTGTATTCGAGCTCGGCGTGCCTGTTTTGGGTATTTGTTACGGCTTGCACACCATGGCCGCCCAGTTGGGTGGCAGGGTTGAACCGTCCGATGAAAAGGAATTTGGCTACGCTGAGGTTGAGTTGGTGCATTCATCCGGCTTGTTTGACGGCATCACCGACCGGGTGGGTGAAAATAATAATGACAGGCTCGACGTATGGATGAGCCACGGCGACAAGGTAACCCGTCTCCCACATGGCTTTACAACAGTGGCGAGCACCGCCTCAGCACCGGTATGCGCTATTGCCGATGAATCGCGGCACTTTTACGGGGTCCAGTTCCACCCGGAAGTAACCCATACCAATAAGGGTATGGAGATACTGCAGCGTTTTGTGCTTGAAATTTGTCATTGTGACGCCCACTGGACAGCCGCCAATATTATTGAAGATGCCGTTAGCAATATACGCAGGGATGTCGGCAGTGATCATGTTTTACTGGGTCTTTCCGGTGGTGTGGATTCGAGCGTGGTCGCAGCCATGCTCCACGAGGCCATCGGTGACCAGTTAACCTGTATTTTTGTAGACACGGGCTTGTTGCGGTACCGCGAAGGCGACCAGGTCATGGCGACATTTGCCCGCCACATGGGTGTGCACGTTATTCGTGTGGATGCGCGCGAACGTTTTCTTACCGGTCTCAAGGGTGTTGAAGACCCGGAGAAAAAGCGCAAGGTTATTGGCAACCTGTTTATTGATATCTTCGAAGAGCAGGCCAAGGATTGCACGCGCTCAGACCATGATGTCAAATGGTTGGCGCAAGGCACCATCTATCCGGACGTGATTGAGTCCGCCGGTAGTCGCACCGGCAAGGCTCATGTGATCAAATCGCATCACAATGTCGGGGGCCTGCCGGATTATATGCAGATGAAGCTGATAGAGCCCCTCAGGGAGCTTTTCAAAGATGAGGTGCGGCGTATCGGCATGCAGTTGGGCCTGGCACCCGAGATGGTTCATCGGCATCCGTTTCCAGGCCCCGGTCTTGGTGTTCGCATTCTTGGCGAGGTCCGCGAAGAGTATCTCGAGCCGCTGGCGAAGGCGGATCATATCTTTATTGAAGAACTACGCAATCATGACCTGTATGACAAGGTCAGCCAGGCATTTGCGGTGTTTTTGCCGGTCAAATCGGTCGGTGTGGTTGGTGACCAGCGCAGTTACGAGTGGGTGGTCGCACTACGCGCAGTGGAAACCATTGATTTCATGACTGCGATCTGGTCGCGACTTCCATACGAGTTTCTTGAAAAGGTTTCATTGAGGATAATCAATGAGATAAATGGTATATCTAGAGTGGTTTATGATATATCTGGAAAGCCTCCTGCGACGATTGAATGGGAATGATCAGATACCTGTGAAGCATAGCCCCCACCAGGCTGGCGTGCATTTCTGAATGCTGCGTTGAGACCTGCATAGCTTTATAAGCCTTCAAGGTCGTTGCTTGAATGAAACGACTGAATACTCTAAGCCACGCCAACAAACCAAGTAAGCTGAGTTATGACTGAATAGCGTATGATTCTCCCAAAAACATTTCGCGCACGAATTTTTTGAATACTTGTGGGGATTAAAATGCAAGTAACAGCTGAGCCAGGAAAAACCGTCGCTTTTTACTTAATGATGCTTGCGACCGTATCTGTTGGCGTCTACTTGAGGCTGGATCAGTTTGGTTTGCAGGTGCTTTTGGATGATGAGTGGCACGTGATTCACCAGTTGCTGGTCAAAAACCCAAGGCAGCTATTCCTGACTTTCGGACACGCAGATTTCAGTATCCCGCTGGCCTTGCTCTACTGGGCGGAGTTGAAGCTATTTGGGTTAAGTGAATTCGGAATGCGATGGCCCATGCTGCTCGCAGGCCTTTGTACACTGGTTGTGCTTCCAGTCTATGCCCGAAAATACTTCAGCGATAAAGTAACATTACTTTTCTCTGCGCTGTTGGTGGTTTCTCCGATGCTGCTCATTTACAGCAGAACAGCCAGGCCATATGCGCTAACGATGTTATTGTCCCTGTTGGCAGCAGGGGTGCTCCATAGTTATTTTGACTCCAAAAAAGCCTCGTGGAAACTGGGGCTGGTCTATGTGTTCTGTGCAGTGGTCAGTGCGTGGCTGCACCTGGTCAGCTTACCTGTTGTCATCGCACCGTTTATCGTTCTGGGGATTCCCGCGCTGCTCGACAGGAATTGGCGCAAGGTGCTGCGCTTATTCTGGCTCGGTGTTATCACCCTGGTAGGGATGTTTGCCCTCCTGCTACCACCACTGCTGAGCTATCCGGAAATGCTTGCGGTAAAGCTTGGTGAGCAATTACCAAACGCCGGAACCATCTACGGCGCTTTGTTTGTCTGGCTGGGCACATCGTCAACGCAAGTGGTCCTATCCTGCCTGGTGTTTGCGGTACTGGGTGCACATCCACTGTGGCACACATTTCCGCTGTCCCGCAGCATAATTTTGGGGTTGCTCTTAACCGTTGGCCTGATTGTATTAACCCAGCCT
>CALJWY010000213.1 GCA_937974465.1 uncultured Lysobacterales bacterium
GCATGACCCTCTACATCTTCCCGATGAGTGGCTGGACAAGTACAAGGGGCGATACGATCAGGGATACGATGCCTTGAGAAAGGAACGGATGGATCGGATGAAAAAGCTTGGGATTGTGTCAAAAGATGTCGAGCTTTCGCATCGCCTGCCAATGATCCCGGAATGGGATACCATGACGGCTGAGCAAAAGCGTGTGGAAGCCAGGCGGATGGAACTTTACGCCGGCATGGTTGAAAACATGGATCATCATCTTGGTCGACTCATCAAGCATCTTAAGGAAACCGGTAAGTATGATAACACGCTGATTATTTTCTTTTCTGACAATGGTGCCGCAGCCACTGAATTTTATCAGTATCCTGATACGGATAAGGCCTGGATTGAGAAGAATTCAGATAACCGCTATGAGAATATGGGCAAACGCGGTTCACGCATTAACATGGGCTTTAACTGGTCCGTTTCAAGCAACACGCCATTGCGTTACTTCAAAGGTGTTCATTCTGAAGGCGGGATTCGTGTTCCGTGTATCATTGCCGGGCCCGGTGTCAAAAAAACCGGCCAAATCGATTCCGCATTGGTTCATGTGATGGATATTGCTCCCACGCTGCTTGACGTTGCGGATGTTTCCCACCCAAGCCAGTTCCAGGGGCGCAAGGTCCATCCGATGATGGGCAAATCCATGCTGCCCTATCTCGAGGGTAAAGCCGATGTTATTCGTAACGACAGTGAAACTGTCGGCTGGGAACTGTTTGGTCGGCGTGTGATTCGGCAAGGCCGCTGGAAAGCGATCTGGCTCGACAGCCCCCTGGGAACGGATGACTGGCAACTGTTTGATATCGTTTCTGACCCAACTGAACGCAACGATCTGGCAGAATCACACAAGGACAAGCTGAGAGAGCTGATTATGCTGTGGGAGAATTATGCGGATTCAGTGGGAGTCGTATTGCCCATCGCCACGCCGAAACTTTCGGACTGATTCATGACAATCAACAGAGATTTGTATTTAAGGGAAAGAACCATGGAAAAATTAATCATCGTATTAGCCTTAGTGGTTCTCACTGTCAGTGTCATCATACCACATGATGTACTCGCCGAAAGTGATCAGGATGAATGGACCGGTTTTGGACCCGAAGACATGTACGATCCGATAGAATTCACCGGCTTCTTGGGTGACTGGTACGGCCAGCGTGCCAAGCTTGCTGAGAATGGTTTTACGGTTGACATAGATGTGACCCAGTTTTATCAGGGCGTTCTGGAAGGTGGAACAGACAGCAGCTGGAAGTACGGAGGCACTGCGGAATTTAATTTTCAGTTCGACTTTCAGAAACTGGGTCTCTGGCCAGGTGCCTTCATCAATGGAAGGGCTACACACCAATTCGGCCGGTTCGCCAATGGTGATACGGGAACAATCTCTTCTGTAAACACGGCCGGGATGTGGCCAGTGCCAGACTATGACGGGGTGGCTGTGCCGCAGCTTGTTTTCACTCAGTTTCTTTCTGAAGATTTTGCTGTTTTCTTGGGTAAGATAGACGCTTCAGATGGGGATAGTACGCGATTTTCCGGAGCGCGGGGCAAAGATAACTTTATGAATTCGAACCTTGTATTCAATCCGGTTATCATGACATCTGCTCCTTTATCGTCACTGGGCGGCGGGGTCCTTTTCATTTGGCCCGATGCGCACGCCGAAAGACCGGCGACTCTGGCCCTGACAGTTATGGGGGGTAATGGACAAGCGAATACAGTTGGGTGGGGCGATGATTTTGAGGACGGGTCTGCCTATTCAGCAGCGTTCAAGCTGCCGACAAACTTTTTTGACAAAGATGGGGCTCATACGTTCATGGCACTCTACAATGACAGCGATTTCACAATATTGAACCAGGACTCTCCATTTTTGGGTGGGATGCCTCCGACACTGGAAGAGAGTGATGGCACTTGGGGTCTCCTGTATAACTTTGACCAATATCTATTCAACGAAGCCGAAGACGAGAGTCAGGGCTTCGGGCTTTTCGGCAGATTTGGTGTTGCAGAAGGTGACACGAATCCTGCTGACACCTTTTACAGTATTGGCTTGGGCGGTAAAGGCATGATCGACGGCCGCGATGAGGACACCTATGGCATCGGTTACTACTATATCGAACTTTCGGACGAACTTCCGAGGTCTGTCAGGACCGGTTTTGGTGACTCGCAGGGAGTTGAGCTTTTCTATAATATTGAAGTAACAAAGTGGCTTCATATTACCCCTGATTTTCAGATTATCAATCCCAGTGATAAATCGGTTGATACCGCCTATGTCGCGGGATTTAGAGCAAGGATGGATTTTTAGCTATATAACGAAAGCAACAACTGCTGCGGCGATGCAGACATGAATCAACAGGATGATGTGACGGTCGACGACCTGACGGTTCTGGCGAAAACATTAACGCATCACAGTAAAATCCATGTCTCCATTTTGACTCCATGAGCGGGTATTTTCCAGTGTGCCAAGATATATCAATCTTGAATTTTGCCTTAAAAACGAATGTTTCACCAGAGCTTTACAGTGCAAGAGTTTATACCATCCTGACATATGTCCCACCGGGCCCCTGTGATATAATATTCTCAAAATATTATCACGAAAGGGACCGTTATGGGAGTACGAAACAAAAAGCGTGAGACGCTGCGGCGGTTGGATTCCAAGACACTGGATGCCCGGTTTCTGGCTGAGATCCGCAATGGTCTGAACTGCTCACCCTTTGAAGCCGAGGCCGTTTTGGAGGTTGTCAAGGAAGTCTATTTCCCATTTCTTGATGAAGAATCAGTCAAAGCTCCGCCCGGCAAAGTGACTTTGATCGCTGTCAGTGCTGATGAGCCGGCAGGCAAGCCTGTGGTGGATTGTCAAAAGCAAACGGTCTGCCTGACGATCCATAGGGGGGCTGAAGATGACCGGCTCCTCCAGGAGCAGGGAGCAGCCGGTTTTCGACAGGCACGGATTCTCGATCTGTGTCAGGAAGCCTTAAGCCAGAAAACACTGCTGACG
>CALJWY010000214.1 GCA_937974465.1 uncultured Lysobacterales bacterium
CAAGTCGATGGAACTCAACCAGGTCGCCGCCAGCCTGGTCCAATAGCCCTTGAAACGCGCAATTGCTGCCTTCGTAGGTACTGTAAAGGGCGAGTTTTGCGTTGTTGGGAGCGTTATTGAACCAGCCTTCATAATAGGACTTTCCATCCCATTTTCGAGTGCTCAATTGTCTATAGCTTTCCGTGAGTGATGCAATAATTTCCACTTTCCTGTTGCGTTTGATGATGTCAGGGCTGTCTGAATAATAGAGCTTGTTTAACTTCTCTCGCACAACGTCAATGAGTTCAGCAAAATCTTGCCTGGCATTCCTGAGTTGTTGCCATTCGAGCAAATCACCCTGCCGATGCTGGGACTGCAGCCAAAGCTTCACCGCAGTGACTTCGACGAAGCTGGCATAACCCTCATTGAATGCCCCATCGCCTTTTACATACAGACGTTGATGGGCAAGCTCATGGAACAGGTGGGCTGCCAAGCGCGTATCTGACCGGGAAAACATTGTGCTGAGAAGCGGGTCGTCAAACCAACCGAGCGAGGAATATGACGTGGCAGGAGAAATGTATACATCCAACCCCTTTCCCTGTAGTCGGGCAGCGGATTTTATGGCCTTTTGTTGTTGGAAAAAACCACGGTACGGCACACAACCGGCGACCGGGAAACACCATTTCTTGGGTTGCAGTGAAAATTCAGGAGCGGCAACCACATTCCAGACCAGGGCAGGGCCCTCGATCTCGACATAGCTTGAATAACTTCCGTTGACGGGAAGGCCCAGGCTGTCTTCCGCAAAGCGCTTGATCTGGTCAGCGGATTGCAACTGGGCGGCCAACTCATGGCTGGTATCCGGATTGGCCAGCAAGGCCTGAATATCCTGGCGGGCATGCATCAGTTTCCACTGGCCGGATATTGCCTGCAGGTAGTATCCCGGCCCGGAACAGGCGGCCAGGACAAGTGTCAGGGCCAAGGTAACTGAGAAACGCTGAACCATCAGGCGTTGTTTTTATCACCTGAAAATTTCAACGACACCGAATTGATGCAGTAGCGCTGTCCGGATGGTGGTGGCCCATCGTTGAAAATATGACCCAGGTGCGCATCACACCCGGGACACAGAAGTTCGATACGACTCATGCCATGACTTTGATCCGGCCGCTGGACGATATCCGCGGAATCGAGCTCGCCATGAAAGCTCGGCCAGCCACAACCCGAATGAAATTTGCTCTCAGAGCTGAATAAAGGATGATCACAACAAACGCAATGATAATAACCTTCCTTATCATGATCGCAATACTCGCCACTGAAGGGTGCTTCCGTACCAGCCTGCCGGGTTACACGGTATTGTTCCGCACTAAGCTGATCCATCCATTGACTCTGTTCTTTGGTAATCTTTTTCATAGTACTGTCCATTGTAAGCTGCGCAGCGCTCCGGAGCTATTTACAAGTTGAAAAGACCACTGTGTTAAAGTCACGCGAGAAGTCATTGACATTGTTTTCAATCGGGAAACAGGCGAGACACATGATCAAGGTTTTCGAAGATTTCGATATCGCCCTGGTGGGACATTATCAATCGGTGTTGGAATCACAGGATATTCCCACTTTTATGAAAAATCAGTTCGGTACTTCCGGGGCTGGCGAGCTTCCTTTTGTGGAGGTGATACCGCAGTTGTGGGTATTGAACGAGAGTGATGTTGATCGCGCCCGGGCACTGATCAATGAGCTCGGTCAGCCCGACAAGGGCAAACTATCGCAGGCATGGACGTGTGCTGAATGTGGTACACCTCAGGAGGCTGCCTTTACGCATTGCTGGAAGTGCTCGGCGGCCCGCCCTGAAGACGCCTAGCGATCGTCGCCCCTGAGTTGACGGATTGTATCCTCAAGGTGGCTGGCTGTAAGTTCCTCAACTGGAACAGGCTTGCCGATGCGTATTTCTATCCGAGCCCGGAATTTATACGGTCTGCGCTTGTATAGAGGATCTCGCCGGCTGAACAGGGAGCCCCAAAGATTGCATAAGGCTATTGGCACGACCACGACGGGCCTTCGGTCTACGATGTGTTCAATGCCCTTTTTGAAGGTGCCGATGTCTCCGGTCGTGGTAATTCCGCCCTCGGGAAAGATGCCCAGCACATCACCTTCATCAAGCACCTCGACACTGCGCTGATTGGCCTGTTCGAATATTTGCGCATCTTCATGCTTTCCGGCAATGGGAATTGCCCTGCCGAATTTGAAGAACCACTTCAACATCCGTATCTGGAATATCCGGTAATACATGAGAAACCGCACCGGTCGCCGGATGATCCCGCCGATGATCAGCGGGTCTACAAAGCTGACATGGTTCGAGGCAATGATGACAGGGCCATGGTCAGGAATGTGTTCAATGCCCCTGATGTCGAGGCGGTAAATGGTATGAATCAATATCCAGATCAAAAAACGGATGAAGAACTCGGGGACAATCGTAAATACGTAAATCGCCACCACCAGGTTCAGTATCGCCGTTACCAGGAACAATTCAGGGATAGTGAGGCCCACACTGCCCAGTAAAAGCATCGCAAAAATTGCTGACACAACCATGAAAAGAGCATTGAGGATGTTGTTGCCGGCAATGACCCTGGACCTGTGACCCGACTCTGTGCGTTGTTGTACCAGCGCATATAACGGGACAATATAAAATCCACTGAATATGCCAATCATCAACAGGTCAAAAATGATCCGCCAGTTTGCACCTGTTGCAAAAAAGTTGCCCAGGCCCGTGTATGCAGCGTGCTCAATCGAGCTGGCAAAATACATATCAACACCAAACAACGTCAGGCCGATTGCGCCAAAGGGCACAAGACCGATTTCAACGTGTCCTCCGGATAAGCGTTCACACAGTAGTGAGCCGGTACTGATGCCGATGATAAACATGGCTAGCAGTGAGGACATCAACCTCTCATCACCGCCCAGCACGTTTTCAGAAAAGCTGGGGATCTGCACCAGGAAAGTGGCGCCAAAGAACCAGAACCAACTGATACCCAGGACGCTATTGAGTACGACACGGTTTTCCCTGATAAAACGAATATTGCGAACCGTTTCAGCGAGGAAGTTCCAGTTAAT
>CALJWY010000215.1 GCA_937974465.1 uncultured Lysobacterales bacterium
TATGTGTACCAGGTATCGGGTGAGTACGCGATGCTAAAAGCAGCATCTATCAACGGTTGGCTGGATGAAAAGGCAGTTGTTATGGAAGCCCTGACCAGCATCAAGCGAGCTGGTGCTGACGGTATTCTGACCTATTTCGCCTTGCAGGCAGCAGCCTGGATCCGGGAACAACACTGATCAAACTTGCCATATTCGGGCGTCCTGTCGCGTCGTCACTTTCGCCATCCGTACACCGGATGTTTGCAGATCAGTTTGGCCTGGATGTTGAGTACGAAAAGATCGATGCCGGCCCGGATGAATTCCCCGCGGCTTTGGAGGATTTTCGCCGCGCGGGCGGTATTGGCTGCAATATCACCATGCCGCTTAAAAATGCCGCATGGCAACTGGCGGCTGATTCTTCACCGCAGGTTGGCCAGGCACAGGCAGCCAATACACTGGTATATCAAGCATCCGGGTGGTTTGCACATAACACTGACGGGGTCGGGTTGGCCGCTGACCTGACCCGAAATCATGCGCTGGAACTCAGTGACCGCCGCATATTGATTCTTGGTGCCGGGGGTGCAACCGCAGGCATCCTCGGTGAATTGCTGGCGGCAAAGCCACGGCAAATAATGTTGGTCAACCGTAACCTTGAGCGTGCCCATACCCTGGCACAGCGATTTGATAGCCTGGGGGAGGTCAAGGTGACCGGTTGGAGCGAACTCGCCCGGCATGACAGCTTTGACCTGGTCATCAATGCGACATCACTGGGGCATCAGGGCAGGACACCACCCCTGCCCGGGGCGGTTTTTGCCAAGGACTCGGTTTGCTATGACCTGAACTACTTCAAAGCGAGCCTGCCATTGAAAACTCTGTGTGAGCGAGTTGGGCAGCGCTATATTGATGGCTTGGGGATGCTGGTTGAACAGGCCGCGGCGAGTTTCCATATATGGACTGGTAAAAGGGCTGATAGCAGCCTGGTGATTAAAAAACTGCGTGATCACCGGTACTGAGCCAATGGGCTTTATATCAATTCTATGCTTGGTCAGTTGCAGCCATTCGCCTGGATTGAAATATCATGGCTAATGGAGAAATCCAGCGCCGGTGAAGGCGAAAGGTTAAAGTAGGCAAACCCTCGGCCGTTGGCATCGGTGCCGCTTGAAAGCGGGTTTAAGGTCGCACTGCAAGCAGCGAGAATGACGTTTTGCTTTTTATAGTTAAAGATCTTGATAGCGACATTCGGCTCACTGGATAAGAACTCACAGATATATCCATCGGGCAGCCGATTGCAGTTTGCCTGGTCACCTTCAACCTGGATGTCCGTCGCCTTCAGACCCGAAACACCGGAGTAGATAATGCCTCTGACTATGGTGTTGCCAGGCGGTGGGGGAGGTGTCGCGGTCAGCGCACTTACAGACAGGGTTGCTTCCCGCAGCTCGGAAGAAAAACCGGGATCAATCGGATCGGTATCCGTCAACCCGAGATTCCCGGCATGTCCTGATGCGGTGATGGTCGAAGTCCCGCTGCCAAAGGTGTTTGAAGCGACGCCACGGCTATGGGCATTATCTGTCAGCACCGGTTCATTGGTGGTGTCAATTGGTTGGTTGGCGGGTTCCTCGGTCCAGCGATTCAGCCATGTTAACTGGACATCAAAGAACGGAATCAGCTCCAGCGGATTGGTGGAAGTGTTTTTATCGAATTGAATGGTTTCACTGTCACAATCCGTTGCCTTGCCTTCTTCGGGCAGTACACGCAGGCAGTCAATAGCGGTACGCAGATCTTCCCTCAGGTAGTCAATATACACCCCCCGCGATCTCAGTTGCTGGGTTTCGGCACCGAGGGTAGTGGGTATGCTGGTTGCTGTTGGGAAACCGCCCGCTGCCGGCGCCAGGGGTGGTGACGGAAGCACCAGGGGCGTTAGTTCGTAATCTCCGTTGAGTGCGCTTTCGAACAGGTTTGTACTGGTGGTTACCCAGTTTGAATAAGCATTGACCTCAGACTCATCATCGAGAAAATTTTCCGGGAAGACATTGCGGCCTTCCTGGCGAAAGTCCTGACCAACGCGCATAAATCCATCCACACGAACCATCCTGCAGGCCTCCACATAAGGATCCCCGCTGGACTGTGCCAGCACCAACTCTCCCCTGCTGTTGCGACCATAGTGTTTGTGGTCGCCCTGGAGGGGGCCTGAAGCCAGGTAATCGCCAGCATGACGAAACGGGTCATAAAGCGCTGCCGCGGCATCACCGCTTACAGTCGCGCCATCATGGTGATCACGGCAACATTCGTCACAGTAAATACTTTGTACGTTGCTGGCGGAGACCCCCACAGGCTTGATCACAAGGTCGCCCCTCTGGTACTCGTCTGCAGCCCAGGTTGTTGGCAGACGCCCACCCTGTTCCGGCACCAAAGGCAGTTCATCCATTCGGCACTCACAGCTGACACTGATGAACTCCTCCCGGCGAAGAAATAATGCCCCGTCATCGGTTTGTGAGTAGGTGATGACATCAAAGCGGGTTTCGACCTTCTCGTCGAGACGATACACGCGGGGAACAGGCGATGTTGATTCCTTGAAACGGCTTTCACCCAGTTGCAAAGAGACGATATCGGGATTATTGCCGGGTGTGTAAGAAACTTCGGGTAATAGGGATTTAGTCTCTCCCTGGGTGGCTGATCTTGCTGCGCCCTGGGTTGTTACAGAAGATATTATGGCGGTGAGCCTGATACCCCCCGTGCCAAGTTCTGTGGCCGAGATAGCCTGTGAATCAGAACTGCGAAATCCGGGCGTATCACCCCAGGTGACATTGACGGTGGCCTCCTTGAAGTCGGAAACCAGCAACTGTGCCGGATTCGATGTACTGAATCGTTCTGTTGTCTGGTCGTAGTAATAATCTGTGACATTCATGGCGACAAGGTAATCAACGTTGCCGCGGGAGATGGTGAATGTCCGGTTTTGAATATCTCCATAGGCAGGAATGGAATTATCCGGATCGTTGTCGATCAGGCCAAAACCACGTATGAATTCGATTTGCTCCTCGGCAATATTGGTTGCAACACTGCGGACTGAAGCATCGACCTGGGAACGTGTGAGTTGTCCCTGCAAAGAGGCAAGCGCCAACATTCCAACACTGAAGATAAACATTCCAATGACCAGTTCGAACAGGCTGAAACCCTGGTCTTTGCCGATTGAAATTTTCATCGCGTCATCCTTCCCAGCCAATGTCCGGTAAGCCGAAGTCCCGCCAGCCACCGCTGATGGTGCCGATGCCATTTGAACCTGCGGCAAGCAGGGCAACATCCTTGTTGTAAATGATCTTGAAGGTGCCAACAAACGAGTCCAGTTCAGCATCGATGATGACTGAGCCGTAAACAATATTGGTCCCGGAGGCGTTCCATTCGGCATCCGGTGCTTCAACATCGCTTATAAAAACAACCCCGTAGATATTATTGTCGCCAGTGAAGGTCGTGTTTTTGGCTGCGCTGATCAACATAACGGGCCACCTGGGCGAACCGACAACATTGGTTCCATCAAGACGGCATTCCTCGCCCGATATCCAATAGATTCCATGGCTGTCCGGCCCCAGGCTTGAACAGTCTTCAAGAACTTTTGCAGCCGATTTAACCAACTGATACTGGCTCTTGGATACATCAAAGAAGAACTTGAACAGGTCACATGGAAATTCGGCATCTTCCAACAGGTCTATACCCATGAAATCAGCGGTGCCGACAGTGTAGCTTATGGCCTCCGCGGCAGAACAAGCGCAACTCGGAGCAGTGCAAGCCATGCCATTGGGAATTTCATCAGTCTCGTACCACTCGTGATATTCACAGGTCGCCCAGTTACCACTGCCTAACAGTGGTTCACCGGTCGAGCAGGCCGGATTGGAATTGGCCCAAACAGATACCGGTACCCCTACGCCGCCTGCGTTTGGGTTGGGCACAATTTCAGCCGTACCGGTCGGTGGAAATGTTGTTCTTACGGTCAAGGGGACCGGCGGCGAGCCACGGGCCAGATTAAAGCTGGTCAGTGGCAGAGCCAGGTGCGCAGACACCAGGCAGGTACTTGTATCATCGGGGTCAGTGCAATCGGCATATCCATAAGATAGAACCGTGACCACAAAAGACGACCGTGCAATGTCTTCGCCGGCAACCGGAGCCGACATGCAGCCGCCGCTGGGGTTGGCGAAATCAACCTGGCAAAAAACAGCCGATACACGTGCAGTAGATTCAGTTGGCAGCATATCCAGATTGATCGGAATGGTGTCAAATTTACCTGCGGCCGAGGTTGCCGGATCATCATAAAAATAAGACGAAGAAATATTTCCAGCAGGAATCCTGCCCCCGCAAGGGTGATCGATGCCGGCATCAGCAGGGCAGGGCTCCCAAACCCCTTCGGTTGCGTCAAACCAACCAGGCCGTGTGCCACCCGAGCCATCAGGTGCCGCTTCGGCTTCCGCAGAGAGTATTCGGGAACTGTTCGCAAGCATGTATTCAACGACCTGGTCAGCAGCGGACTCTGCAGCATGAAAGGCCAGTTTCTGGCGATATTCGTTGGCTGATATGCGTTGTTCCGATTGTTGAATGCGGGCTGAATACAACAGCATCAGTGTGATTAGAGAGAGCAGGATAACGGCCGAAAATATGGTCAGCCCGCCCCTTTGTCGACCGGGATGAGTTAGCTGTACAGATTTTCCGGTCCGAAGTAGATTGGTAGTCATCGTTTCCGAGCCTTCAAGCGCCCGCTGACTGAATATCGTTGCGGATCAGGATGAGGTCCTGTATTTCCCGTTGGACAGAGTGATTGTTAGCCATCCTGCCGTTGATGTTCAGCCTGATCTTTTCAACCACCTGCACATCGCCGGCAGCCGAAAGCGTCTCGGTATATGAATCAGAAGTGCTTATATTGAAGCCTGTGATTTCGACGACATTCGGGTCTGTGATTGATTCCCAGCTTGTATCATCGTCGCAATTAGCAGCCGCATTTCCTGTTGTCCGCATCTGCAGGACACCGACACCGCCGATCGTACCAAGCCTGAATCCACCTATCGGGTCGTCACTGAGGTCTGCATCTCCATCTCGATCAAGCCAGTACCAGAAACAATTGCCGGCATCATTGATGTGGATCGTATCCACATAGGCAGAAATATTGAGGTCATCACGGCAATCGACGTTGGCAAAGCAGTTGAGAAAACTGCCATGATAATTAGCCCTGCGCAGGTCACGGCTCATGAGTTGCATGGAGGCCCGTAACTCCTGAGAAAGACGAGACATCTGGATGGTTGTGGATCCGCTACCGAGGGTGTTGGCCATCAGGACGACCATGGTGGTAACCGCCAGCAAGCTCAACGCCATGGAAATCATCATTTCCAGCATGCCGAGACCACGTTGATTTTCAGGGGGGGTCACGGGCCTGTAATGCCTGGTAATGGAAACGCCACGTGCGCGCTCACATGGGCGAGGGCTTACCCTGCACATGTCAGGTATCCGCCTATCGATTGACCGTCATCAGGGCTACAGATCGACAGTAAACCGGTTGGAGTAATGCTCAGTCGCAGTTTGAAGTCGCCGTTGGCTGATTCAAAGGTGAGTTGCAGTTTATCTCCGGCAGGCTGCAGGATACCCCGGATAGGGTCAAAAGTTATTCGGGAATCGCCCCCGGTGGGTTGGGAATCCGTGGCTTCAATCAGGTGGATAAACTGAAAGCTGCTCGCTTCAATTCGCGTCGACGCACCGTCAATCACGCAGTATTGCTCCGAGGCCGGATCTGTTTCGGTGCAATCGCAAGCGTCCAACGCCAGCACTGTGCCAATGCACCAGTTCTGGTCCCCGGACCGGTTAAAGGATAGTGAAACGTGCTGATTCTGCTTTTGAGCCTCGCTCTGCGCGACACTCAGAAACGCTGCAATCTGCTCGGTTGCGTTGGTCACCCTCCGTTTTTGGCTGACCTGTTCCCACGATGGAGCGGCTAAAGTCAGAGAGATGCCAATGAGTGTAATTACAACAAGCAACTCAATGAGCGTAAAACCCAATCTATTTCTAAACATGGCGACATCCTTGTCACTAGCTCAACAAATTTTAGTTCCCTTCTATTTCCTTTCATTCCCCGTTAATCACACCCGAAGTATAGAGTGAAGACACGGTGAAGTTCCTAAAAAAAAGATTAAAATTAATGATTGAGTGCAACGAATGGAGGGCTGAAGCCCGAGCTTCAAGTTGACCTTGGCATTGGCTCGGCCAGGTCACCGTTTTCATCCAGTGCAGGATATTTCAGGCCATGTTTCTGGCAATACTCGGTTAAAACCGGATGTAACCACTCAAACCTCTGTCGGGCGAGGGTTTCTGCATCCAGGCGTGGCTGGTCATACATTCCGGCGGTTTCACGTTGCCGTCGTGCTTCATACAGGACAATGGCACAGGCGACCGAGACATTCAGGGACTGGGTAACACCCATCATTGGGATGCTGATCTGGTGATCCGCATACGTCAGGGTGATATCGCTCACACCAAACAACTCCGTGCCCAGTACCAGGGCGGTTGGTTGGGTGTAATCCAGCTTACGGTAATCCATTGCGCTGTCACTGAGGTGGGCCGCGACCAGTTGAAAGCCCTTCGATTTGAGGTCCGTACAGGCATCTTCCGAGTTGGCATGGGTCTTGATGGACATCCATTTCTCTGCGCCCTGCGATGTATTCCAGTGCTTTCGCAGGTTGTCTTCACCGGGCAACACGTGCATCTCATTGATGCCGACGGCGTCGCAGTTTCGTACCATGGCGGAGAAGTTTCGGGGCTTGTGCAGGTTCTCTGCAAAAACAGTCAGATCCGGCTGGCGCAATGCCAGCACCGCATCCAGCCGGGCAACACGCTCAGGTGTCATTTCCTTGCAGCACTTTCCACGCATCAGTAGCATTGATGAACGCCTGGCCCAGCAACATCACTGGCATGATTAGAAGCAGCGATTTGAGCAGAAAGACCAGCGGCAATCCGCCCGCCTCACGCGAGGTTTCGAGGATCTTCCATGAGTTCGAGACATATGGCCATGCGGTTACCAGGATAAACACACAGAACGGAACCAGGAACAACAGGGTTCCGGCCAGGTTCACCAAGGCGCGCTTTTTAGCAGGCATCCGCGCATAAAAAATATCCACCCGTACATGGCCATCCTGCGCCAGGGCCCAGGCGGTAACAACGGTGAACACCGTGACGTGCAGATAAGTCACGGATTCCTGCAGCCAGATCCAACCGAGGTTAAAACCATAGCGAAGCACAACAATGGCAAACGACAGCAACACCATCAGCAGCGTCAGCCAGGCAACGGCTTGCCCACACAAGGCTATCGTTTTGCGAAGACCGGGATAGCTGACGTTGTCAGCAAGAGCCGGTGTTGTCACCATTCCTTGATCTTCCAATAAACAGGCCGAACCGGATTCAGTTTTCTGTCAGACTCTCGCAGTTCAAGCTGACCATCACCATCCTCATCCAGGTAGTAGTAGGCAGGGCCTTTCACCGGGGTGATTTTAATCATGTAGACGCGACCATTCTGGCTGTATTCTTCCACTCGTTCGCCTTCGCGCTCGGTGATTTCCACGGTAGGTTCGATTTGCTCACCCGGAACTTTGGGCGGGATCGGTGGTGGTGCGGCAGGATCAGGTGCGTCCGCCTTGTCCTGTTGGGCCAGGGCGAGACTGCAGGCGAGTATCGCTGAGGCTGACAGGGTTACAAATAGTTTTTTCATGCGCTTTACTTCCTTGATGGTCAATTACAATAACCCGCATATCAACGGAGTAGACCGGGTGGTTCACCCGGCGCTTTTCCGATACTCTCAGCATACCAGACCCGAATAATCGAGTCTGGATTTCATTGTTCATGGTCGACAGACCCTCGAGGCTCTGTCAACGGTTGACAGATCGCTGCAACAGGATCCCAACTTGTTCAATACAAGAAGCGATGAATGTAATGTATTGTATGTACCTGAGTGAAGAGAGACGCCGTAGTGGGCAAAGTGGGGCCCTGTCCTTCGGGCCGGCAACGCAGCGACCTGGCAACTGCTAACAATGGGGGCCTTCAATGAGTTCTAAAAATATCCTCTACCTGGTCGATGGTTCCTCATACCTATACCGCGCATTTCACGCGCTTCCCAACCTGACCAATTCCTGGGGCGAGTCCACGGGTGCATTGTTGGGCGTTGCGAACATGTTGCGGCGGCTACTGAAAGATTCTGAATCTGAAAATATTGCGGTGGTTTTCGATGCCAAAGGACCGACATTCCGGCATGAAATGTATGAACAGTACAAGGCCAACCGGCCACCGATGCCGATGGAGCTTCGGCAGCAGGTGGAAGCCATTCACGAACTCGTCGGCCTGCTTGGTCTGCCATTGATACAGGTGCCGGGTGTGGAAGCCGATGATGTGATTGGCACATTGGCGACCCGGGCTGCGGCCAACAAGATGGATTGTGTCATTTCAACCGGTGACAAGGACATGGCGCAACTGGTCAATGAACACGTATCTTTGATCAATACGATGACCGATACGCAGATGGACGCGGCGGGTGTAGCAGACAAATTTGGTGTCGCCCCTTCCCAGATCGTGGATTTCCTCGCCTTAACCGGCGACAAGGCTGACAATATTCCCGGTGTTGAAAAATGCGGGCCCAAAACGGCTGCCAAGTGGTTGAACGAGTGGCAGGACCTGGAAGGTGTCATGGCGCAGGCCCCGGATATGAAGGGCAAGATCGGTGAGCATCTTCGCAATGCGCTGGACATACTGCCGCTGTCACGTGACCTGGCAACCATTCGGGATGACCTGGACCTGGAACTCGACGTGGACGAGCTTAAACGTGCACCTGTTGACGAAGCAGCCCTGCGTGAGTTTTTACAACACAACGAATTCAATAGCTGGTTGCAGGAGCTCGGCGCAGATGAATCACCACAGCCCGACGCCAAAACGCCTGAATACACCACCATTCTGGATAAGCAGACTTTCAAAACCTGGTTGCCCAGGCTGGAGGAAGCCAAACTGATTGCATTTGATACTGAAACCACCAGTCTCGACCCCATGCAGGCGGAACTGGTGGGTTTGAGTTTTGCGGTGGAGGCGTCAGAGGCTATTTATATACCCGTAGGACACAACTACCCGGGCATGCCTGAACAGCTCGACCGATCATATGTATTACAGGCCCTTCAGGGCGTGCTGGAGGGCGATTCGCCCCGCAAGGTGGGTCAACACATCAAATATGATATGAATGTGCTGTCACAGTACGATATCGATGTGCAGGGCGTTGCATACGACACGATGCTTGAGTCCTACGTATTCAATAGCACCGGTAGTCGTCATGACATGGACTCCCTCGCGCTGAAATACCTGGGACAACAAACGACGCACTACGAGGATATTGCAGGTAAGGGCGCCAAACAGATACCTTTCAGCCAGGTAGCCATTGAGGACGCGGGGCATTACGCAGCAGAGGATGCTGATATTACCTTGCGCCTGCATCAGCACCTGTGGCCAAGGCTGGAGGCCGAGCCGGCCCTGGAGAAAGTGCTCACAGACATTGAAATACCGCTGGTGCCGGTATTGGCAAGGATGGAGCAGGCAGGTGTACTGATCGATGGCCAGTTATTACTGGCGCAAGGCGCAGAACTCGCAAAACGCATGTTGGAGCTGGAACTACAGGCCCATGAGGCTGCCGGGCAACCGTTTAACCTGGGTTCCCCAAAACAACTGCAACAGATATTGTTTGAAAAACTGGAATTACCGGTGATCCGTAAAACACCCAAGGGTCAGCCATCCACCGCAGAGGATGTCTTAAAAGAACGTGCCGTGAATTACGAATTGCCAAGGTTGATTCTTGAGAATCGCACAATCTCGAAGCTTAAATCCACCTATACCGATAAATTGCCGCAGCAGATCGATCCCGCTACCGGTCGGGTACATACCTCCTATCATCAGGCGGTGGCGGCCACCGGGCGCCTGTCTTCATCAGATCCCAATTTACAAAATATTCCGGTGCGCAAGGAAGAAGGCCGGCGTATTCGCCGCGCCTTTATCGCCGCCCCCGGGCATAAAATGCTGGCGGCGGACTACTCGCAAATCGAACTGCGCATCATGGCGCACTTGTCAAAAGATGAAGGTCTGCTCAAGGCCTTTGCCGCGGGCGAAGACATACATCGCGCCACCGCGGCGGAAGTCTTCGGTATGGAACCGGACAAGGTCAGTAGTGAGCAACGCCGTTCCGCCAAGGCCATAAACTTCGGACTGATCTACGGCATGTCGGCCTTTGGCCTGGCGCG
>CALJWY010000216.1 GCA_937974465.1 uncultured Lysobacterales bacterium
CATGACTATAAGGCCCCGGGTCGAGATCAGTTTGCCTGGGAAACAACGGTTGCTGAACAAAGGGCCAGCAATGTGCATATCCACGAAGGTGTAAGCGAGCAGGAATATATCGAGTTCCGCATCAAAAAAGATGCAACACTGGGTGTTCCAAAACTGATTCTGCCGTCGATCCAGGTCAATATTCGTGCGGGTCATATGCCGCCAGCGGAAAACAACGGTAAGGTCTACCTGAAATTACCGGTTGATGTCCTTTGATTAAAATGCGGTCATTGCTGATGACCATGACCCGGGATTAATGCCTCATGGATATTAAAAGAATCTCACCTTTCCTTTCTGTATCGCCACAGATATATCCGGCGCACATCGAGAAGCTAGCTGCCCTGGGTTTTAAAACCATCATCAATAACCGGCCCGACAAGGAAGCTGACGATCAACCGCTGGCGCAAGAGCTCAGTGCTGAAGCGGCAAAAAACGGTATGCTGTTCATCAATCAGCCAGTCATCCCGGGGCAGGTCACCAGGCAGGATGCGGAGAATTTTGCCACCGAGCTGGAACAGGCCCAGGGTCCGGTGCTGGCATTTTGCCGAACCGGCACACGCTGCACGATGTTGTGGGCTATGAGTGAAGCCAGGCACATGGATGCGGATGTTATTTTGAGTTTTGCTGCAAGCATGGGTTATGACCTGAAGGCCCATCGCGCAACATTCAAGCATATAGCGGGACTCGCGGCGGGTGATGAAGACAAGCAAAGTCCTCAACAGACCGCCGATACCTATGATGTGGTTATCGTGGGTGGTGGCAGTGCCGGTATTGCAACGGCCGCCAGCCTGTTAAAACGTCGCCCGGGACTGGATATCGTGGTTATCGAACCGCGTTATAAACATTTTTACCAGCCGGGCTTCACGATGGTTGGCGCTGGTGTTTTTGAGCCGGCCAAGCCACAGGTTCTAACCGAAGATGTCATGCCGGCAGGGGTGCGCTGGGTAAGGACCGCGGCTGCGGGATTCCAGCCCCGACACAACCAGGTGATCCTCGAGGATGGCACCCGCATTGGTTACCGGCAGCTGGTGGTGGCAGCCGGTCTGAAACTGCACTGGGGCGCCGTTGAAGGTCTGCGGGAAAGCCTTGGCAGGAATGGTGTTACCTCCAACTACCGTTTCGACTATGCACCTTATACGTGGGAGCTGGTCCAGAACCTGCGCTCAGGGCGGGCGATTTTTACCAAGCCACCGATGCCCATCAAATGTCCGGGGGCTCCGCAGAAAGCCATGTATTTGTCCTGTGACCACTGGCTGCGCAATGAGAGACTGGCTGATATCGAGGTTAAATTCTGTAGCGCTAACGCGGCCTTGTTCGATGTTGCGCACTTCGTGCCGGCGTTGATGGAATACGTGCAAAAATATGATGCAAATTTAGAGTTCTTCCACAACCTGGTAGCAGTTGACGGCGCGGCGCAGAAAGCCTGGTTTGAGATCGGTGAACCGGGCAAGGAAACACGCCGTGAAGAAATCGACTTTGACATGCTTCACGTGGTGCCACCACAGATTGCGCCGGGCTTTGTCCGTAGCAGTCCGCTTGCCAATGAAGAAGGCTGGGTAGACGTGTCCAGGGACACCCTGAGGCATACCCGCTTTGAGAATGTTTTCAGTCTGGGTGACGTTTGCTCGGCGCCCAGTGCAAAAACCCTGGCCGCAGCCAGGCAACAGGCACCGGTGGTCGCGGAAAACCTTATCGCTGTCCTTGAAGGCAGGGAACCTGTGGCGTTTTACGATGGATACGGTTCCTGTCCACTGACCGTTGAGAGAGGAAAAATCGTATTGGCGGAATATGGTTATGAGCAGAAGTTATTGCCAACGTTTCCGCAGTGGTTGATCAAGAGTGACGAGGCCAGCAAGGCCGCCTGGTTTCTGAAAGAAAAGATGCTGCCCTCGGTCTATTTCAAACTGATGCTCAAGGGCAGGGAGTGGCTGGCAAAACCTCAAAAGCACTTGCCATAATCGAACAGCACTTCTATGCCAGTTGCGTCTCGGGCCAGCTTTCCAGGGTTGCAACCAGCTCAACCAGAAATGCATTGGTCTGAAATGCATCCAGCACCCTGTGGTCAATGGTCAGGCTGACATAGCACATCGGCCGAATACTGATCACATCCTCACCATCCACTTCTATGACCTTGATGCGTTTTTCAATTTTTCCGACACCCAGGATGGCGGATTGCGGCTGGTGAATGATGATGGGTGTTGCAAACAGGCTGCCGGAAACCCCGTGGTTGGAAATGGTGAATGTGCCACCGCGCACATCTTCAGGTTTTAACTGGTGTTCGCGCGCCCGCGTGGTCAGGTCAGCCAGGCTGGCAGCAATGGTTTGTAAGTCCATGTCCTGTGCATTGTGAACCACGGGCACGATCAGGCCCTCGTCACCAAGCGCGGTGCCGATGCCCATGTTGATCTGTTTGAAGATTTCCAGGTTTTCATCTGACCAGCGGCTGTTGACCCGGGGTACTTTTCTGATGGCGGCGATAGATGCGGCGACAAAGTAGGCCGTCAGGGTCAGCGCTGCTCCGCGCTTTGTAAAGGCGTCCTTGTTGGCTTTTCTATGCCGCATCACCGCGGATAAATCTGCTTCGAAAACCGCGGTGACATGCGGTGCCGTGTGTAGCAGGCTGGTGACCATGCTGTCTGCTATGCGCTTGCGCATCTTGTCGTGTGGAATAATGTCTGATGTGACATCGCCAGCTTTTTGCGGGTTTGGCGGGGTGATGTCTCCTGGCGCCTGGGCCGCTTTTCCGGTCTCTTTTCCTGCCGTTACCAGGTTTTCTACATCCTGCAAGGTTATGCGCCCATCATGGCCGGTGCCTTGCACTCTGCTGATATCGATATTGTGTTCCAGTACGCGTTGCCTGACTGCCGGGCTCAGGCGGTTTCGTTCTTTGCTCACATCCTGTGTGTCGCCAGTTAAAGCCTTTTCCCTGGTCGAGCTTTTTCCCGCTTCCAGATTCTCACCAGGCATTAGGGTGCACAACACGTCACCCGGATTAACCTCTTCGTCCTGGCGAATCTTGATGTCCATAATACGGCCGCTTTCCGGCGCGGCTACTTCAACCACCACCTTGTCGGTTTCGATCTCGACGATGGCATCGTGTGCCTGGACAGCGTCACCTTCGGCAACCAGCCACTGTGTGATGGTCGCCTCTGTACCATCCTGCTGCTCTTCCGGAAAATGGACTTCGATAATGTCAGTCATCTCAAAACTCTAGCAGATCCCGCATGGCAGTGGTTATGCCCTCGACGTTTGGAACCACCGCATCCATCAGCGTGGGGCTGTGGGGGCTGGGTACGTTGGGCATTGCCAATCGGCGGGGTGGCGCATCGAGTTCAAAGAAAATATGTTCGGTGAGGTAGGCTGAAATCTCGCTACCAAAGCCGGCGGTGATATTGTCCTCGTGGACGATCAGGCAACGGTGTGTGCGGCTGACCGATTCGACAACGGATTCCTTATCCCACGGTGACAATGTGCGCAGGTCGATTACATCGATGTCACCACCCAGTGCTTCGGCAGCTTTCTGGCAGCGTGGCACCATGGCGCCCCAGGTTACGACGCTTAAACGGTCACCTTCGCAAACTTTGTTTGCTATCCCGAATGGTATGACGAAGTTGTCACCCGGCCAGGGTCGTCTTGCCCAGGCATCATCCAGCATCGAGCGGTGTTCAAAAAAGATGGTCGGATTGTTATCCCGCATCGCGGTCCGTAACAGGCCGGCGGCATCCTGGGCATTTGATGGCATGGCCAGTTGCCAGCCGATCGCGTGCAGCCATTTCACTTCACAGGACTGGCTGTGCCAGGGATCACCCACCTTGAAGAAACCACCGGGGATGCGCACCACCATCGGTGCTGCGAAGCGGTTGGCGGTGCGCCAGCGCATCGTGCCGATATCGTTCAGTTGCTCCTCGGCGGGATCGGCGTATTTGCGGAACTGAATTTCCGGGATTGGCATGAGTCCGGCCGCTGCCATGCCCACGGCACGTCCGATGATGCCTTCCTCTGAAAGGCTGGTGTCAAAAACGCGGGCCTTACCATAGGTGCCTTGCAGTCCCAGCGTTGCAGCATGAACACCACCCTTGGGGCCAATATCCTCACCAAACAGCACAACCTTTGGGTCACTTGCCAGTTCAACATCAAGGGTGCGGCGAATGGCAGTCAGCATGTTAATGCGTTCACCTTCAGGCTTAGGTACCTGGCTTGTTTTGGGGAATACGTGTCCTTCCGGCCATAATCCGCCTTGTCTTTGCAGAATGGGCTGGCCGTTTTTGTCGGTCTCGCTAAAGACGAAACTTTCAATATCTGCCGGGTCTGGCTGTGGACGTTTACGCGCCTTTGCCAGTGCCGCCCTGACGTCTTCATGGGCCTTGGTCGCAGTCGCCAGCCAGTCTTTCTTGGTCATCAGGTGTTCGGAGATGACAAATTCCTGCAAGCGGGGAAGCGGGTCGCGGGATTTCTCGTCCGCAATTTCCTGTTCGCTCTTATAGGTTTGAGTGTCTTGCCCGGAGTGGCCGGACAAGCGTGGCACCGTCAGGCGCACCAGTGCCGGACCATGGCCTTCACGAATATGCTGGATAGCCCGCGCCAGGTAGGTGGCAGTCTGTTGTGGATCGCAGCCATCACCATCCAGTATGTACAGGTTCTTGTATGCCGCAAGATTCTTTGCGATGTCTCCGCCCGGTGTCTGCACATCGGTTGGAACCGAGATTCCATAACCATTATCTTCGATGTAAAACAGCATTGGCAGTTCACGCGTGGTGGCGTTATTCAGCGCTGCCCAAAAACCACTGGAAGAGGTTGACGCATCACCACCCAGGGCGACGCCGATAGCGCCTGCGTAATTGTTGTCGCCCATTTGCCGGGTCTTGTAGATAATGGATTCGGCCCAACCGGAGACTGGTGTGTACTGGGCGCCGACCCCGCCGCTCATTGGCAGGAAACAGGGCATATTATT
>CALJWY010000217.1 GCA_937974465.1 uncultured Lysobacterales bacterium
AAAATAGAGGCCCCAGGTGCCGAAATTGACCCGACAGCCCCCAGCATTGCGTGTTCTGTTTGCCGGAACGCCTGAGTTTGCGTTGCCGCCACTAAGGGCATTGCTTGCTGCCGATTGTGAAATTGTTGCCGTGCTGACCCAACCTGACCGGCCGGCCGGTCGTGGTAAGCAGTTACGCGCCAGCCCGGTGAAGAAACTTGCGCTGGAAAATGGCCTGGATGTTTTGCAACCGGCGACGCTCAACGACAGTGAGTGGCAGCGCAGGCTGGCTGATTTAAAGGCGGACCTGATGGTCGTGGTGGCCTATGGTCTGATGATTCCTGCGCCGGTATTATCCCAGCCCCGCCTGGGTTGCTGGAATATCCATGCATCCTTGCTGCCACGCTGGCGCGGTGCGGCGCCGATACACCGGGCGGTGCAGGCCGGGGACTCTAAAACCGGTGTTTGTATCATGCAGATGGAAGAGACCCTTGATACGGGTCCGGTTTACCATTGCCTTGCTAGCAGCATTGATCCGCAGGATACAACCGGAACCCTGCACGACCGGCTGGCCGGAATGGGTGCAGAGGCGTTGACATATTGTGTTGAACTGGCCATAAAAGGGGCGCTTCCAGCTCCGCAAAAACAGGATCCCTCACAGGTCGTTTATGCCCATAAACTGAGCAAGGCGGAAGCGGAACTGGACTGGAGCGAACCTGCCGGGCAACTGGAGAGAAACATCAGGGCGTTTAATCCATGGCCGGTGGCCTGGTGTGAAATTGGGGGCCAGCGCTTGCGCATATTTCGCGCCGAAGTTGTCGATAACAGTGCCGGGCTAGGTCCTGGACAGTTGGCGGTTGAAGACGGACAG
The DNA here is from genome assembly GCA_937974465.1 of uncultured Lysobacterales bacterium. GTDB lineage: Bacteria > Pseudomonadota > Gammaproteobacteria > Xanthomonadales > SZUA-36 > SZUA-36. The sequence continues at coordinate 851 of CALJWY010000217.1, forward strand.
TTGCTTATAGGCACGTCGGAAAAAGCGCTTAGAATACTCGAGTTACAGCGTGCGGGTGGGCAAAGAATGAGTGTTGGCCAATTTTTGAACGCTCATGACCCCCGGGACTGGTGAAGCCCATGTCAAAACGTGAAAAACAAGCCCAGAACCCCAGAATGGCGGCGCTGGAGGCGCTATCCGAGGTGCTGGACTCCAACAGGAACCTGTCTGAAAGCAAGGCGCTTTCCAACATCAGGGATAGCCGTAACGCGGCTTTTGCCAGGCACCTTGCATATGGTGTGTTGCGCTGGAAAAGCGCACTGGAGTGGTTGGCTGCAGAGCTGCTTTCCAAACCCATAAAGAGGCGCGAGCGCGCAGTCCAGCGCCTGTTGTTGCTGGGCTTGCAACAACTATGGCACGATCAGACAGCCAGTCATGCCGCTATCAACGAAACGGCAGAATGCGCGCGTTCACTGGGCAAGCCGTGGGCGGTGGGCCTCATCAATGCAGTTTTGAGGAGGTTTCAGCGCGAACGGACGTCCCTGCTGGAAAAGTTGGATCAGTCTGAGCAAAGGTATGCGCACCCGGCCTGGATGCTGGCACAACTGCAGGCGGACTGGCCGCAGCAGTGGCAGAGCATTGTCGAGGCCAACAATAAGCAGGCGCCCCTGTGGCTGAGGATTAACCGGCAAAGGGTTGAACGCGAAAATTTGAGCAAAGACCTGTCTGCGGCCGGATTCGAGGTCAGCGACCATCCTTTTGCCCGTGATGCGATTTGCATCAAGCCGGCCGCGCCGGTCATTAAAATTCCAGGGTTTGAGAAGGGCTGTCTGTCCGTGCAGGACCCCGCAGCCCAATTGGCGAGGGACCTGCTGAACCCCGAGGATGGTGAGCGTATCCTGGATGCCTGTGCCGCCCCGGGTGGGAAAACGGCCCATCTGCTGGAGTCCTGCCCTGGTCTCCAGCTGACGGTGCTGGATAAACATCCCGATCGAACTGAGCAAATTCACCAGAACCTGGTTCGCCTGGGTGTCAAAGCCGAGGTAAAAACGGCCGATGCAACAGATACAGCGAGCTGGTGGAATGGGGAGCTGTTCGACAAGATTTTATTGGATGCACCTTGCAGCGCAACAGGTGTCATACGCAGGCACCCGGAGATCAAGTGGTTAAGAACCAATGACCAGGTAGATGCCGCTGTGCAAATCCAGGCAAGCCTGTTGGCCGCCCTGTGGCCACTATTGCAGCCCGGAGGGATCCTCGTTTACGCGACATGCTCGGTGCTTAAGCGCGAGAACAGCGGCCAAATCCTGCAATTTTTGGAACAGCACAGTGACGCGGTCGAGGTATCACCTGCTGTAGAATGGGGTACGGTTGAGTCAAGCGGGCGGCAAATTCTGCCCGGGGATGCCCAGATGGACGGGTTTTTTTATGCGGTTTTGCGTAAGTCTGCTTAGTGTCACATTATTGTTGTTGGCAGCTTGTGGCCAGCGAAACCCTGTTGATTACGGGTTTTCGATCAGCAATGTGTCGATCAGCCGCGCGTACCAGTCACTCAATGTTAATCTGCAACAGAGTCTGGTGCTGAGTGAGCAGGCAAGATCAGCACTTAACCATGGCGTGACCTTGACCGTGATCCTGGAAATGGAGCTTAGAAATGACAACAACATGACCGTTGTCAGGCGTGATGCGACCCGCTTCCAGTTCCGTTACTTGCCGTTGAGTGAGCGCTACCAACTGGCAGACGAGAAAAAGGCGGAATTTACAACCTATTCACGTTTGCGGCATTTGCTGGCATCCATCGATAACCTGCAGGTGCAGCTTCCTACCGGACCGTTGCCTTCCGGTAGTTACAAGCTTCGAACCCGTCTGCGCCTCGACGAGAGCCGGTTACCCGCCCCCATGCAGTTACCAGCCTGGTTCTCAGCCCAATGGAACCATGATTCGGATTGGTCGGTATGGCCCTTCAAAATAAACGCTTAAGACGACTCACTCTAAGGGTGTTGCCAGTGGCCCTGGCCCTGGTCGTTTTGCTCATTTCGCTGATCCTGGTCAGCAATGTTCAGCAGGATGCCTCCGGTGCCAACCAGCAGTACGTGTGGGTGCTGGTATTGACCATTTTTGCGCTGGTGGTGGTGACAGCGGCGATTTTTCACCGCGTGTTTTCGCTGACACGAAAAATCCGTGAGCATGTGCCGGGTGCGATGCTGTCGGCGCGCTGGGTCCGGTATTTCCTGGCCTTGTCGCTGCCGCCGGCGCTGATTGTTTATTTTTTCTCAGCGTACTTTCTTACCAGGACGGTGGATAGCTGGTTTGATGTTGGCGTTGAGGCCGCGCTCGCCGATTCGCTGGAGCTTGGCCAGCAGTTCCTGGAGAACCGGAAACTGGAGGTGCGTAATCAGGTATCACGTCTGCGCCGGGAGATAGACAATCCCGCAGATGATGTTGATTCCGTGCGCAGGACTTTACTCGCAAACGTCAGTGCAGCGGGGCCGTTGGAGTTATCTGTGCTGGAGGGTGATGGGCGCCTGGTTGCCAGTGCCAACATCAATATGCTGGCAGACCTGCCGGAACGGCCAGGCGATTATGCGCTGCTACAAGCCCTGGAGCGGGGCGAGTTTGCGGCCGTAGAACCACTTGCTGATGGTGGTTTGCGGATCCGGGCCATCCAACGCCTGGCCTATGGTCAACCGGGCCAACAGCCATATCTTCTACAGGCGATCTATCCCTTACCTGAGTCGGTTACTGCCCTGGCAGGAAAAATTGCCGATGAACAGGAGCGCTATCAGACGCTCAGTTTTTTGCGGGAGCCGTTGAAACAGAGTTTTATTCTAATCCTGTCACTGGTGTTGTTACTGACAGTGTTGCTGGCCATACTCGCCGCGTTGAATGTGTCACGTAAACTGGTCAACCCGATTTCCAAGCTTGCGCAGGCAACACGGGAAATTGCCGTCGGAGACCTGACCCACGCTGTCCAGGCTGAAACCCGCGATGAGCTCGGGTTTCTTGTGCAATCCTTCAATGAGATGACCGAAGCCCTGACCAATGCAAGTGAGGAAGCTGAGGAAAGCAGGGCTCAACTGCAGACGCAAAGTGAATATCTCGAAACAGTACTGGGTAGCCTGACCGCGGGCGTTCTGACCCTGGACAAGAATCAAATGGTCGTAACGGCAAATAAAGCTGCTGAAGAAATTCTCGGTTTACCACACCGGTTTTTTCATGGCAAGAAAATATCAACCATCGCCGAAACGGCCCCGTATTTGACACCCCTTGCTGAATTGGTCTGGCGCCAGCAGCAGCGCGGACCGGCAGAATGGAAGAAAGAATCACGCCTGCAGGCGCATGGACGAACCCTGGTGCTGTTGGTACGGGGTTCGCGGCTGGATGAGGCACTTAGCCGGGGCGGTGGCATGGTTATCGTATTTGATGATGTCACGATGCTTAACCAGGCCCAGCGCGAAGCCGCCTGGGCTGAAGTGGCAAGACGCCTGGCCCACGAGGTGAAAAATCCACTAACCCCCATACGTCTGTCAGCCGAGCGTTTGCGTATGAAGCTGATGTGCAAACTGGATGAAAAGGATGGCAGCATGCTCGATAGCGCCACGGGCACAATCGTTTCACAGGTCGAAGCATTGAGGTCACTGGTGGATGCCTTTGGTGATTACGCCCAGGGTCCGCAACTGGAGCGAAAACCATTGGCGCTGGACCAATTGGTGCGGGAAATTGTTGAGCTGTACAAACACGAAGACCAAAGGGTTAGATTCCATCTTAAGCTGGTTGCCGGACCACCCGGGTTATCGGCCGATAGCGGTCAGATAAGACAATTGCTCCACAACCTCGTGGCCAACTCAAGCGAGGCAGTTTCCGAGAAAGAGCATGCGGAGGTGTCGATTCGCAGTCGCCTGATTAACCAGGCAGGCAAGAAATGGCTGGAGTTGGAGGTCAGTGACCGCGGTCCCGGCTATCCCAAGGCGGTTCTGGAAAAACCGTTCGAGCCGTATGTGACTTTTAAGGCCACGGGCAGTGGCCTCGGACTGGCCATCTGCCGCAAGATTGTCTCAGAGCATGATGGCCGCATCACCATACACAACCCGGCCGCTGGTGGTGCACGTACCACCATCATCCTGCCCGTGCAGTCAACGTAATAACATTTTCAGGGCAACGATCAGCAAGAACACGGCAAAAAACCGCTTGGCCAGCAGCGGCGAGCTTCTGTGTACTGCCGCCACACCCAGTGGTGCTCCGACGATACTTAAAAGCGCAACGCCGGCCAGGGCGGGCAAATGGACATAGCCAAGTGTCGGGGTGGCGGTTTGATTATCGCCCAACAATACAAAACCCAGGGTTCCTGCCACGGCGATTGGGTAGCCGCAGGCGGCTGCGGTTGCGATAGACTTTTGCACCTGCTGACCCCGCCACAGCAGCCACGGCACTGTCATGCTGCCACCACCAATGCCCAGCAGGCTTGAGAGAGTGCCAATACCCAATCCCGTTGCCAGGACAGGAATGGTGCCCGGCAGGGGACGCGTTCCCGGCTCAATCACGCCACGAAGCATTTGCAGGCCAACCAGTAAAGCGAAAACACCGAATACAGTGGCCAGTGCTGCATCTCCGATGCGGTCGGCAATCAGGCTTCCAAGCAGGGCGCCGGCCAGCAGGCCGGGGAGCATGTTTTTGACCAGCGGCCACAGGATTGCCCCACGCCGATGATGCGCAAGCAGGGAGCTCATTGAGGTAAACAACATGGTGGCAAGTGAAGTGGCCACGGCCATTTGTACCGCCATGCCCGCGATGGCCGGGTCACGGCTGAAAATCCAGCTCAGAACGGGCACCAGCACCAGGCCGCCACCGATACCCAGGTATCCTGCGAGGAAGCCGGCAAGCAAACCGGTGACTGCAAACTCAAACCAGATCATGAAGACATACCTTTGCCCTGAGGATTTTTCGTCGCTGCCACTTGCCGGAAAGATCGCGTTTGCATAAATTGATCCTGTCTATGACACTGTCAGTTGGAAACGACCTTGGACTTAATTTGAAAAAATTTGCTCAAACAAGCATAACGCAGGTGACTGGCCGGCGGCAGTACGCTTATCTGCTTGTATTGATGTTTTTTACTTTTTATGGACTTACGCCAGCCTCGGGCCAGATGCCGGTGGCGGAAGCGGAACAGTTTAAGAGTGCCTGGGCCGCTGCCGCGGTGGGAGATCACGACCGTTTTGGGCGGATCAAGGATGGTCTCGGGTCCTATATCCTGTTTCCATATTTGCAGTACGAGGATTACCGCAACCGTCGGGCCCGGGTGCCGGTTGATGAAATGTCCATGTTCCTGGACAAGCACCGGGACTGGGCTTTTGCCCCGGGGTTGCGTCGTTCATGGCTGAAATCACTGGCCAAGCAGGGTCAATGGGCAGAATTATTGACCCATTCGGAAGGCGTTAACGACACCATTATCAGGTGTCAGGTGGTGCGTGGAAAAATCATTCTCAAGCAAACCGATGGTGTATTGGCAGAAGCACAAGGGTTGTGGACGGTTGGCAAGTCCCAGCCGGATGAATGTAACCCTTTATTTGCCTGGTTGATTAAAACCGGTGGAGTGACCGATAAGCTCGCATGGGAACGCATACGTTTGGCGATAAAGGCGGGCAATCCGGGACTGGTTGACTATCTCGCGCGATTTGTGCCCGTGGAACAGCAACCTTGGTTGGTTGAATGGCGACAGGTACAGCGGGCAGGGTATGCAAGGCTGGAGCGCCTGAAACGGTGGCCGGACAACGAGATTACCCGGATGATTGCGCTCTCTTCACTGCAGCGACTGGTGCGCAGAGATGCAGGTCTGGCCGCTAAAAAGTATGGCTTGATGGGCGACAGGTTTAATTGGAGCAGTGATGAGGTACAGCAACTGTTACGTGAAATAGCGCTATATGCTGCTGTCGGCCTTGAGGATGACACGGTAATTCACATGAACCGGGTGGCCGCTGCCTACAGGGATTCGCAACTCTTGGAGTGGTGGGCGCGTTTTCTACTCAGCCGGCAGGACTGGGCAGGGCTCAGTGATGTGATAACCCAGATGCCGGAAGAAACGCGCACGGATGATCGATGGCAATACTGGCTGGTACAGGCCGGTATACGCTCAGGACAGGTCAATGCGGGCTCAAAACCATTGCAGCAGCTGGCCACCAAGGCTAATTACTATGGTTTCCTGGCCGCCGATGAGCTTGATCTTGAATACAACATCTGTCCATTACAGCCGCTGATTGATTCCAGCGATGTGGACCGGGTTGCGGATATCCCCGGCTTCAAGCGCGCCATGGAACTTAAGAAGGTAGGGATGGAAAACTGGGCCATTAACGAATGGTCACTGGCGACAAGTCGCCTGCCAGCGCGGGATTTAACATCAGTTGCCGCACTCGCAAAGCGCGAAAACTGGCACGACAGGGTAATCTTTGCGCTTGGCAATAGTGGTGATTTACAGTTTTACGAATGGCGGTTTCCGTTGGCCTGGGAGACTGAAATTAAAAATGAGTCCGTGGCAAACTCACTGGACCCGGCCTGGGTGTATGGCACCATCCGCTCAGAAAGTGCCATGCTGGAAACAGCACATTCGTCTGCCAACGCCATGGGCCTGATGCAGGTGACCCCGGCGACCGGCAAGCGGGTTGCAAAAAAACACGGCCTTGCCTGGAAAGGCAGCGGCCAGTTAAAAACCGTGGCGGGCAACCTGCCAATTGGCACTGCGTACATGAGAGACCTGTTGCATGAGTACGATCAAAACCCGGTCCTGGTGTCGGGCGCTTATAACGCTGGCCCAAACGCTGTAAAGCGCTGGCTCAATAACCGCGACATTGACGAGGCCGCCATTTGGATCGAAACCCTGCCATATTACGAAACCCGGGACTACATTCCGCGGGTTCTGGCATTCACCACGATTTACGATTGGCGCCTGGGCGGACCGGTAAAACGCATATCAGGCAGAATGCCTGACATTAAATCCGGTAAAATCAAGTCTGGGGGTAATGCCACGGTCAGCTGCCTGGCTACCTCTTTTAATCTTGCTGCGGGGAACTGAAGTGCGAATTATATTGGTAGGTGCCAGCGGATTTCTTGGCAAACATTTGTTGCAGGCCCTTGGTCGGGACAACCATCAGTGCGTGGTTTTATCACGTGACATCAATCACTGCAGCACAATCGGCATGATACCTGGCGTCAAGCTGGTACAGGCCGATGTTTATGACACGGACGTGCTCGTCGAACAATTTGCCGGTGCCGATGCAATCATCAGCATGGCGGGAATTCTGAATGAAAAAGGGCGCGACGGGCAAGGTTTCCACAGAGTCCATGTTCAACTGGTGAAAGGTATCATCAAGGCCTGCCAGAAGACCGGTGTTTCGCGCCTGCTGCACGTGAGTGCGCTCAATGCGGGCATGGGCAATAGTCATTATCTCAAGACCAAGGGTGAGGCAGAGCGACTCCTGTTAACCGCCGATGGGCTCAATGTCACCATCTTTCAACCGTCCGTGATCTTTGGCCGGGATGATGAGTTCTTCAACCGTTTTGCGGGCATGCTAAGCCTGATGCCAGTCATGCCGCTGGCGTGTCCGAAGGCGAAATTGCAACCCGTGTATGCAGGTGACGTGGTTACCGTGATGCTCGCATCGCTTGAAGATCCGATGACCTGGGGTAAATGCTATGAACTGGGCGGTCCGGAAGTCTTCACCCTCAAGCAGTTGGTGGAATGGACCGCAAAGACAATCGGTAAGCGAAGATACATCATCGGCTTGCCGAGGTCCTTGTCAGCAACCATGGCCGCCATCATGGACTGGGTGCCAGGCAAACCATTTTCCCGGGACAACTACCTGTCCTTGCAAACCGACAATATCAGCACCCAGAATGGATTTGCCTACTTTGGCGTGTATCCCCTGTCGATTGACCTCGTGGTGCCCGATTACCTGACAGGCTCTTCCCACCAGCGACGATTGGACAACTGCAGGCGGCAGGTCCGCCGGTGAATGCGTCCGCAACCTACCTGGTTGGTGGTGCAGTGCGTGATGAATTACTGGGTATACAGGCGGTTGAAAAGGACTGGGTCGTTGTAGGTTGCACACCTGAGGAAATGCTTGAAAAGGGATTCAGGCAGGTCGGTGCTTCATTTCCGGTGTTTTTGCACCCGCAGTCCGGCGAAGAGTACGCCCTGGCGCGAACCGAGAAGAAACAGGGGCATGGCTATCACGGTTTTAAAGTTGATTTCCATCCTGGTGTAAGTCTCGAAGAAGACCTGCAGCGCCGAGATTTGACGATCAATGCGATGGCCAAAGATAAAGCCGGAAAGCTCATCGACCCTCATGGCGGTCAGCAGGATCTTGAAAAAAGATCCCTGCGTCATGTATCGCCGGCGTTTGTGGAAGATCCATTACGGGTTATGCGGGTTGCACGTTTTGCTGCCCGTTTTGCCCACCTTGGTTTCACGGTTCACGAATCAACCTTGGAACTGATGCGGAAAATTACCCGCTCAGGAGAACTTCAGCACCTCGCTGCCGAGCGAACCTGGCGTGAAATTGAGCGGGCGATGGAATCCGCAAAACCGTCTGTCTTTGTCAGCGTGTTGCGCCAATGCGAGGCCCTTGAAGTCCTGCTGCCGGAGGTGAACGCCCTTTTTGGTGTGCCGCAACCGGAAAAATACCACCCGGAGATCGATACCGGTACGCACCTTTTGATGGCCCTGGATATCGCTGCGGATCTTTGCCCGGGTGAGGCAGGTATTGCCTTCGCGGTTCTGCTGCATGATCTTGGCAAGGGTATTACGCCTGAGAAGAACTGGCCGTCACATATCGGGCATGAAGCAACGGGTGTCGCGCTGGTGGATGCGGTTTGTGAGCGTCTGAAGGCGCCCAATGCAATGAATGACCTGGCGCGCAAAGTTTGTGCCGGACACCTGGACTGCCATCGCATACTCGAGGCCCGGCCAGCGACGGTTCAGCGAATGCTGGAGCGGCTGGACGTGTACCGCGGGCCGAAAACACTACCGGCTTTCGTGGCAGCCTGCGAGGCCGATTACCGCGGCAGGGAGGGGCTGCAAGACCGCCCATACCGGCAAGGCGCCTTCCTGTTGGAGGCGCATCGCGCGGCGGCCGCTGTTCGGGCAAGAGACCTGGGCCTGGAAGGACTCAGTGGGCCGGAAGTGGGTGAGCGCCTTCGCCAGGCCCGCATTGACGCGATCGCCCGGGTTGCTGGCCAGTTTTAGACCGTCACAGCCTGTGGCGCAGATCGGCGAGTTGGAACCCCAGTAAATTTTCAGCCGAACTTTCAGCAAGGCCACGGCTCAAGGCCATGACTTGGAATCGTTCACCCATTTCTGCCGGCAGGGTCAGGCGGCGAACCTGGTTATTCATCATCAGGCGTTCTTTTTCCGGCAGGGATTCGAACTCATGTAACAGGCTGCTGAGACCACAGGACAGCAAAAACATGGCCTGGGTTGTGTAGCCACTCACCTCAAGCCCGCAATCATCAGCTGCCTCTGCCAGCGCCGTAAAATTTACCGACGTGCTGATGTCGGTCAGTCCCGGCCAGGAGAAGGGGTCGCAGTGTGCGCGGTGTTGATAATGACAGATGAGAGTGCCATCACTGCGTTTGGGACGATAGTATTCACGTTGCGTATAACCGTAATCGACAAACAACGCAGCACCCTTGGTTAAACGGTCAGTAACAGCGCTTAGCCACGCTGGCAAACCGGTGTTCAATTCCGAGCGGTAACCTGCTGCCGGCCTGGTCTCCAGGCGGGAAAAAATATCAAGGATTTTTTCTTCCATGCTCGGTGGACAGGGTCCTCTAAACC
>CALJWY010000218.1 GCA_937974465.1 uncultured Lysobacterales bacterium
AGCGCTATGGGTCGAAGGAAGCTCAAGTTCAGGCGTGACTGGGCAAGCGAGGATCGGACGGATGAGGGCATCCAAGGGTTTTAACGGTCAATCGTGTAGGAGATATCCACACCGGTCTCTCGCTGGCCGGATGATACTTTCACACCAAAGCCTTTCTTCAGGTCATAACGGGCGCTGATGATATTTTCATCGTCAAACAGGCTGATTCCATAGCTAACGTACAATTTGGGTGCAATGTAGGTACCAACATCAAAACCACCGACACCCTGCCCCTGGTCAAAATCCGTCCCGGTTATCAGTAATGCCCAGGCACGGTCCTCGTTGGTAATGGGTACGGTATAGGCCTCCAGTACCGGTCGTTTCAAACTGCCGATGAGTTGTACGCCTGCGGAATGAATTTGGGTATTTCCATAAACCTCTCTCTCAGCCCTGATATTCAACAGGGGGTTGTTTGCCAGAACTCCAGGAAAGCTGATACGCCCATTGTTAATTTCCAAGGTTGGACCATACACATCCATATTGCCCTGCAAGTTGTACCTGCCATTGGCCACTGGCACAGGATCACCATTCCAGCCAAATATAACACTGCCGCTCAGACTGGTTTCTATACCCGGTACGTTGATGAGCACATCATCACCGAAGGTGACTTCCAATTGACCGAAAATCCGTTCTGCCGATGCCGCCTCAGCATCAGCGGACCCTGCAACCGGAGCCCTGGTCGTAATAACAAGATCCTCGCTGTCAGTCTCTTTTTCCAAAACAAGATTGGTCGGCGTTAATCGGGCGCTGGGTACCCGTATATAGCCATTGATGTGCGTTCGTTCTGGACTAAAGCCAAACCGTAATTCGGCTGCAGAATAAATTTTCAGATCGTCTGTATTGACCAGTAATAAATTTTCACCGGAAAACGTCGCATCTACCCGTATCTTTGCCATCTCTTCAAAGGAAAACTTGCCATCGATGAGGCCAGACCCTTCACCAGCCTTGAACCCGCCCTTCAAAATGCCCCGGTCATGTTTTTCCAAACGACCTTTGAACGCGACATTTGTCAGATCAAGACCGATAGGGGCATAACGTATACGACCATTCAAGAGCTCAAGCGTCCCTTCAATAGTCGGGTCTTCAAGACTTCCTCCCAGCTTTAATTCAGAATCAAACTGACCATTGAGTTCGTCCAGGACAGGGAATGCCAGTTGTCCAACCAGGGCGAGGTTGTCCATTCTGGCGATTGCACGTCCCTGCAGCTCTTTATCGCCATTTTCAATGATGTCCAGGACATCAAAATCCACATCAATAAAACCGGTTCCCTGAAGCTCAAGGTCCAGTATGCCGCTCTCAAGGTTTCCGTTTTGCAGCACAAAGCCAAATCTACCCTCGCTGGTTTCTGTCAACACATCATTGTCATCCAGATCAAGAATTCGGCCCGCCGCAATGCGAAAATCGGCACCTCCCGTCGGAGCCTCGCCAGCGGGCTGATGCCATGCCAGGCTGCCTTCCAGAAATTGTTCGAAGTGCACATTCAGCTCCAGGGCGTCCCGCAGGTAATTCAGCGGTAAGGCTTTGACATCGGCCAGCAACGACCAGCCGGCATTAGCTTGGTAATCCGCATTTACGCACAAGGCCGCGCCGGCATCCTCACGCATACATGCCGGCCCCAGTAAAATCGACTCTGGACTCAACTTCAGCGGTGCCTGTTCCTGGAGCTGAAAGCTGAAAGACTGGTCTATTGCCACCACCATATCGTCAAGCACACCCTGCCATGGCTTGGCAAACAGGTCATTATTATCCCCTGGTGCCAATAGCATTGAAGAACTTATGGCCAGGGTTTCATTTGCCAGGCTGGCGTCGAGCCGGTGCTGTCCGCCATCAGGATTAAGAGACAGCGCCAATTCATCTATCAACACCTCTTGCCATGCCAGGCCCGTTGCCTCAATTTGCACCATGGGGACAGACCCCGGCTTAGCTGGCATTTTAGTACTCGCAGCAACACTCTTGATACCAAACCCGTTCCAGGCAAGATCCAGCGCCTTGAGTTGTACATCAATAAGCGAACTGCCGGTGGTACTGGAATACTGTCCTTCCAGTTCGACATGACCTGCTGCACCCTGCAACAGCATGGATGGCAATTGCCCGTTGAATTTCAATGTTGTACCGGCAGGGCTTGAAACATCTCCGTCCAACAGCAGTTCTGCGTCTTGCGTGCGGATAACCACACCTTCAAACGCCATGCTCTCACCAGCCAGCGTGAATCCGCCCTGGCCGTTGATTGGTACACCGCGAATCAATCCTTCCAGCGAAGCAACCCTGATCCGGATCTCCTCCGGTTGGCTCGTTGACACCACCTCCAGGTCTGCGCCAAGTTTGCCCGGCCATCCCGGTAGAAGCGGCTCGGGGTCAATACCCCGCGTCTGCACGTCCAACTCCCAATTGAAACCGTTTTCCCAGTCGGCACTTGCCTCACCGCGCACACTGCCACCCAGGATTTCACCCGCATGCAATATCGCCTCTGCAGAACCAAGGTTTCCCTTGGCTTCAATCTCAAGCCGGCCTTGCGGGTATTCACCCAGCCTGACATCCAGTATGCCGCCAACGGACCAATCATCGAGGCTGCCCTGCATGTCCAGCTTACCCAGTGGACTTGAAAATTCGGGGGCTGCAGCAGCAAGCGGCCACGCGACATTACTCCAGTCAAGCTTCCCATCCACGGCATTGTTTTCGAGGTCGATATCGACCGCGACATGCAAAGAAATGTCCGTTCCAGCAACACCGAGACTGCCAGTTGGGATTTTCAATCCGCTTTCCGACCAGTTGATATCAAACTCACCAACCATCTGCTTGCCAACGGGCCATGCTGGCATCCAGTTGGAAATATCCAGTTGGTTGATCGCCAGCTTTAAACCTGCACTGGGCTGTGAAGACCAGTCAATCGTCCCGCTGGCGTCCAGGTCGACCCCCGGACCCGTAAGTGCTGCGCTATCTATGTGTAAGCCAATCGGAGATCCTGATCCGGAAGCACGCAGATCTAGCAACTCGTCACCCACTACAAGGCCGTTTTCGGTGCTTGCAAGCAAAAACTGGAGACCATCAAGATCACCATTGGCATCCAGTTTGACTGGAAATACCATTTGCAGCCCATCTGCCTGCCCGTCCAGTTGCAGCTTGGCCTGCATTGCCAGCATGATGTTAAACGGCGGCTTTAACCCCAATTGTCCATTAGCCAGGGCCGTAACATCCGGCGCCTGTATTTCCAATCTGTCCAGTATGAGCCGTTCGCCCAGACCCGCACTTAAACTGAGTAAATCAAACAGCGGTCGTGGCGCTTCATCTCCAGAGCGGAATGTGACATTGCTTGCCTCCACATCGAGGAAATTTACCGGAACCCTTAACTTCAGTGATTCGATCAGCGCTGGAATGTCCATTTCCCCGGCAACATCCTGCTCACCCTCGGTGGACGGCTGGGAAATGATATCGACATCCCTGAGCACAAATGACCGGACCTGCACAGACAATGGCGACCAGCCTGGCACCACCTCGATTTCAACACGATTGACGGACAAGCTAACACTGCCTGACCGGTATTCAAGCCCATGGATACTGAAACCGGATGCAAAGTCACCACTGACATGGCTCGAGTTGATTGAATCCGCCGCGGCTTCTTCCACCTGTCCCCATATCCAGGCAGCGCCGGATGCTGTGCCCAGCAACCACCATGCAGCAGAGACCAGCAAAACAAACATCAGAATGGGTAAACCAATCAGGACTCGTTTGGTGAATGACCTTTTCTTGAGGCGATTCATAACAACGGTGTTCCAATGGTCAGGTGTATCCGCCAGGGGTCGCCTTCCAGATCCCATCCTTGTGCGAAATCTAGGCGCAAGGCACCGATCGCCGAGTACCAACGCACGCCAAACCCGGTACCAAGCTTAAGCCCTGGACTGCTCCAGTCATCAAATGCATTACCAACGTCGATAAAAGCGGCAGCACTCCAGTCATCAAGAAACCGGTATTCGACTTCTGCGCTGCCAGTCAGAATATGGTTTGAACCAAGACCGTTGGTATCCAGGAATTCAAATGCATAGCCACGCACGCTTCGACTGCCGCCTGCTTTAAAGCGGTACAGGCTCGGCAGGTCTGTCAGGGTAATGTTCAGTTCGCTATCTCCAATGGAGATAGTTTCAACCGAGGACCTGACATCACTGTAACCAGCCTCTGCCCGTAACAGTAATTTCCAACGGCTTCCGTGCAGGAAATTCACCCGGCTCGACAGGTATACCTGGCTGTAATCAATCTCAGACCCCCAGGCTTCGTTGGAGGTGAATATCCACGCTTTCTCATGGTGGCCACTGGTTTCAAAGCCTGTGCCTCGAATTTCAGGCCAGACCCAGTCCATGCCTATGGCCAGGGAACTACTGCTATTTTTCAACAACGGGTCATTTGCACGATCACCGATAAGAATTGCGTCCGCCATATCCGCGTTGCCAGTAAGGCTGAAATTACGTTGCTCATGCAAATACTGAGCAAACACCGTTTCAAATAACTGCTCCATTCCGCCTTTAATGTTCCGTGCCCTGGTTTTACCAAATCTCAGCGAGAAGTCATCCACCGTTCCACGGGCGATGTTGAAACGATTTTCCAAATCACCGTTTTCTGAAACCTCCAGCGTTTGTTTCTCAGACTTCAGGCCGAAAGAGGCAATCCAGAACTGTCGGGTATTGGTTTTGCGTGGCAAGCGATAGTTGGATTGCAATGAAAATTCATTGTCTTTCTGTTGCCAGCCAAAACCGACATCAAAATTATCTCCTCTCGGACTTAAAAGATGGCGCCCCCAAAGCAGCTGCATCCGAATCTGCGTATCGGTGCCAAAGCCAAGCGTGCCCTGGTAGGTGTTTTTCTTACGTGGCTGCAGATTTACATCAAGATTTACACGGGGCGGCTCTGCTGAAAGCTCTCTGCGTTCGACCACTTCAATATCTTCAAAATAACCTGATCGCCACAGATCGAGCCGGAATTTCTCCAATAACCAGGCGCTATAGGCATCACCCTGTTCAAATCGCTGGAGAGAATCCAGAATCCCCTCACTCAAAACATCCTGATTAAAGGTAACCCTGCCCATGACCGCCTGGGAACCCGTGTTTAGCGCCAAGTCCAATCTGGCCGTATTGGCGATCGGATCCACATAAATCGAGTGGCGACTGAACTCTGCTGACAGGTAACCCACTTCCTCGAGACGATCGATTACCTCAAGCTTGGCCCTGTCCCACGCCAGCTGGTTAAGACGTTTGCCCTCTGCCAACGGAAAAGCCTGGTGCCAGTCCTTGACTGATTTGAGCTCCCTGCCCGGTCCGTTCAACTCGAGTTTCAGTTCAGTAACAAGTACCGGTGGACCGGTCTTGATGTCAACATTAAGTGTCCACTGGCCGTCTTTTACCGGCATCAGCTCCGTAGAGATCACCGGATTGAAATACCCATACGGGCGCACGGCGTTGGCTGCCGCACTTTTTGTATCTTCGATTAACTTACGCCGTAGCCTGGCGTTGAGCTTAGCGCTGGCACCGACCCGATATGCCGAAACATGATTTACTACATTTGTTAGAAGAGGTTCTTGAACCCCGGTTACCACGTAATCAACTTCATCAGCCCAGACTGACGCAGAAAATAGCGCCAACAATGCCATGAGTAAATATGAGTAATTGCGTGAAATCATCTTCAACCGTGAGATGTAGGCCAGGCGACAATTATCGCATGAGAAGCCGCCGGTTTGCGCAGTCAAGCTGGCCGAGATTACTCAATGAGTATGGCTCGAACCATGACTGCGATGCACCAGGCTGTGTACTATCATGCCTATAATTAAAGCCTGGATATAGGGCGTAAGGTACTCTCCTTCCACCGCTTGCACTGTCTCAGACAGGCCGTACCCACCGATGGTCGCCAACCCAACAAAACCAAGTATCAAGAAGGCAATACGCTTTCCAAACACAGGCTGCACCATCATCCACAACATCATTCCTACACCAACACGATGCAGCACAATTGCCAGCGCAAGATTGCTATTGTCAACCCCATTTACGGCGATGAGGGCTGCGCCATCCAGCATCGCATGTAATGCGAGTCCGGCCAGAGCGAGTAACAGGCTAACCAGGTGAAAGGTGTGTGCGGCCTTTTTGACCAGGTGCTCGAGCAGGCCGGGAACCAGGTATCCCGTCAACATCAATGCAATGGACCAATAACCCAGCTGCACCCAGGACTCCGGGATCAGTAAAAACGCCATAAGCAGGATCAGGATGCCGACAATTAATGAATCAAATGCTTTGGCGATGAAACCACCGCGACGCAGCCATTGATAAAGGAGCGGACCTACGAACAAGGAAATGATGGACAGTAGCAGCACCAAGAGTCTCAACCGGGTTAGAAAACGGCAACCTTAACGGACAAACGCCGGAATTTCACCTGCTGATTTCAACCGGAGTTGAAGCAGCACTGCCTTCAGTGGCCTTGAATTGCTAAACTAAGCGTTGTGGATTGAACCCAGATAACCAATTTTAAACGTAACATATTGATTTTTATAATATGGAAACTGCACAAATCCAGAAGATCATTGCCGATCAATTTGCCGACCCCGGCACGGCCAGGGACTTACAGAAGTTAATCAGGACGGTTGCAACCCGGGAACATGCCCAACCGAGCCAGTTAGACCTTGCCCACGGTTCAAGTTTTATCTGCAATTACCTTGAGCAGGTTCCGTACCTTCTCGTCGTTGCCTGGACATCGGCCCGGAACGTCGGCCTGGAATCCGAGGTACACTCTATCCTCGAAATGGTCCAATCCTATTGGATGGAAGACGATGATGTCATACCGGACAGCCTGGGAATCATTGGTTTGCTTGATGATGCATATTGCTCATTGCTATCCATGCAAACCATTTCGGACCTGTACCGCATGCAGTCCGGCAAATACCTGTTTCCGGACAACCTGACACCCGCCAATATAATTATGCGTAAAATTATCGGCGAACCATTTGCAACTGACCTTGACAATATCGTGCGCAGCGCGATCGATGACGCCTGTATAAGCGAATCAGTTAAGTCGCTTGCGAGCCCCGAAAAACAGCGCCTTATAGACAGCCAGGCGACCATCTGGAATCACGGCCCCGTCAGTGAATTTCCAGTATCCCAACTCAGTGGACTGGGATTGACTGCCGATTAGTGCAGCGTAATCGCTACTTCGAAGTGCAAGCTTAACTGATCATTTTAATTTGCACAGAACCCTACAAACTTGCAAACGCGTCCCTGGTCAAATTTAAAGGTTCATCATTGGTAACCACGATATTATCTTCAATTCGAATACCGCCATACGGTGCAAGTTCTTTAACCTTATCCCAGTTAATGGCCGAAACATCGCCATTCTCACGCCAACCACGCAACAGAGGCTCAATAAAATACAAACCCGGCTCGATAGTCAGTACGTTACCAGCTTCGAGTTTGCG
>CALJWY010000219.1 GCA_937974465.1 uncultured Lysobacterales bacterium
GAAATGACCATGAAGGGTCTGAGCTGGCGCAGCGTCGGGCCCGCCCTCACGGCGGGTCGCATCGCCGACATCGCCGTCAACCA
Source organism: uncultured Lysobacterales bacterium (assembly GCA_937974465.1). GTDB lineage: Bacteria > Pseudomonadota > Gammaproteobacteria > Xanthomonadales > SZUA-36 > SZUA-36. Next base: position 84 of record CALJWY010000219.1, read on the forward strand.
TGATGACCGCAGCACCTGGTATGTCGGTGTGGGTAGCGGTGGGGTGTGGAAAACCGAAAACCGGGGCACCACCTGGAGCACGGTTTTTGATTCCCAGCCATCATATTCAATTGGCTGCATCACGATTGATCCGAACAATGCAGATACGGTCTGGGTTGGTACCGGTGAGAATGTCAGTGGCCGCCATGTGGGATATGGAGACGGTGTTTACAAGAGTCTTGACGGTGGCAAGTCCTGGACCAACATGGGGCTCAAGGAATCTCAGCATATCGGCATGATTAGGGTCGATCCGCGTGATTCCAACGTCGTCTATGTTGCCGCCCAGGGGCCATTATGGTCAGCTGGCGGCGAACGAGGCTTGTACAAAACAACCGATGGCGGAAAAACGTGGGAGCTGATTCTCTCTGCCGGCGAGTACACCGGCGCCAACGAAGTTCACCTTGATCCGCGTGATCCCGACACCGTGTACGCCTCCCTGCACCAGCACTTCAGAAATGTCGCCGCGTTGATGAATGGCGGGCCAGAATCCGGTATTCATAAATCCACCGATGGTGGCCAGACATGGAGTGAGCTCAGCAATGGTATTCCCGCTGAGGACAAGGGCAAGATCGGTTTGAGCATCTCGCCGGTCAACCCGGATGTGGTGTATGCCACCATCGAACTGGCACAGCGCACCGGCGGCCTGTGGCGCTCTGTCGATGGCGGTCAAAGCTGGGAAAAACGCAGTGACGAGGTCTACAGCGGCACCGGTCCACATTATTACCAGGAAATTTTCGCCAGCCCGCATGATGTGGATACCGTTATCCAGGTGGCACCGACCCTTTACCGCTCGGTTGATGGCGGTAAAACCATGCAACCGCTGCGCAACGGGGCAGTTCATGGTGATTACCATGCGGTTATATTTGACCCTTCAGACCCGGACTACCTGATGGTCGGCACCGACGGCGGTCTGTATGAATCCTTTGATAATGCGGCAAACTGGAAGTACTTTGCCAATATGCCAATCACCCAGTTTTACAAGGTTACCGTCGACTATGACGAACCTTTCTACAATATTTACGGCGGCACCCAGGACAACAACAGCCAGGGCGGCCCCTCGCGCACCGACAACGTGCATGGCATCCGCAACAGCGACTGGTTTATAACCCTGTTTGCTGATGGCCATCAATCGGCTGCGGACCCCACCAACCCGGATATCGTTTATGCGGAGTGGCAGGAAGGCAACCTGGTCCGCTGGGACCGCACCACCGGCGAGATCATCTATATCCAACCACAGCCCGAAGCTGGCGAAGAGACTGACCGGTTCAACTGGGATTCCCCTATCCTGATCAGCCCGCATGATTCGTCACGGCTTTACTTTGCCGGCCAGAGAGTCTGGCGCAGTGATAACCGTGTTGATAGCTGGCGACCGATCTCCGGCGATTTAAGCCATGGCAAAGACCGTATGAAACTACCCATGATGGGCCGCGTCTGGAGTTTTGATTCAGCCTGGGACCTGATGGCCATGTCTCAATATGGCACCGTCACCTCCCTGTCAGAATCTTCCCTGGTCGAAGGTCTGATATACGCGGGCACGGATGATGGTCGTATCCAGGTCACTGAGGATGGTGGCGCCAACTGGCGTGCCATTGATAAGCTGCCTGATGTTCCTGCCGACTTTTTCGTCAATGATATCAAGGCAGATCTGCACGATGCCGACACCGTTTACGTGGTTGTAGATGACCACAAATCCGGTGATTTCTCTCCCTACATTCTGAAAAGCACGAACCGCGGCAGAAGCTGGACCGACTTCAGTAAGGGTCTTCCTGAACGACACATTGTATGGCGACTGGTCCAGGATCACGTCAACCCGGAACTACTGTTTGCAGCGACCGAGTTTGGGGTATTTTTCAGGGTCGATGGAAGTGCCTGGACGAAACTGTCTGGTGGCACGCCCACAATATCCTTCCGGGACCTGGTTATTCAGAAACGTGAAAACGACCTGGTGGGCGCCAGCTTCGGACGCAGCTTCTACGTTCTGGATGACTATTCTCCACTGCGTGACCTGACGGCCAAGAAGCTTGCCTCTGAAACCATGCTGTTCCCCGTACGTGATGCGCTCTGGTATACGCCCCGTATGCCCATGGGCGACTTCCATACCGGCAGCAAGGCCTCACAGGGCGACTCCTTCTTTATCGCCGATAACCCACCGTTTGGCGCCGTGATCACTTACTACCTGCCGGAATCCATTCTGACCGCCAAGGAAAAGCGCAGAAAAGCAGAAAAAGATATCGAGAAACAGGGTGGCGATACCCCCTACCCTGGTTGGGGCGCGTTGCAAGCTGAAAGGGCTGAAGAGGCACCAGCAGTGGTTCTTACCGTCCGTGACAGCAACGGCCAGGTAATTCGCAAGCTCGAGGGACCTGCGCAGGCCGGTTTCCACCGGGTTGCCTGGGATCTGCGCTACCCGGAATCATCACCTTGGACGGATAAGCCCGGGCAAAATTACATCGTCTTCAATGGTGCCTTGGCAACTCCAGGCGAGTACACAGTAAGCCTTGCAACTCGTATCAATGGCGTCCTAACAGAGACCGGACAGCAAACCGGTATCCAGGTGAATGTGATGCGTCAGAATGCGCTGGCCAGCGCCAGCCCCGAAGAGGTCGTGGCATTTAGCTTGCGTCTCGATGACCTGATGCGGCAGGCCAATGGCGCCGGATCCGCCATTACCACCCTGACCAAGGAACTGGGAGCGATCAAGCAGACCCTGTTGCGCTCAAGCGCCCCAGCCGAACTTCGCGACAAGGCACGAGCCCTTGAACTGGAAGTGATGGATTTGCAAATCCAGCTTGGAGGCGACGAAGTGCGCGGCCTGGCGGGAGACCCGGGGCCGGTTTCCGTAAACCGCCGGATTCAGGTAGCCCAGATGGGCACAGCCTTCTCGACCTACGGCGGAACCGAGACGCACACACGCAGCCTGGAGATTGCTGAGCAGAAATTTGCCGGTATCAAGACCGCTTTGGACAGGATCTTTGATACTGACATGCCTGCATTACGCAATGCGATGGATAACGCTGGTGTGCCTTGGACACCCGGGCGCGGGGTTCCAGCCAAGAACTAAGGTATAAACCGCAATATTTGCCGCTGCACGCGCTTGCGTGCAGCGCAACCAACGCAAATCAGAGTAAAACCAAGTCAGGTTGTACGCTTACCACTCACCCATGTTTTTCATCGAATGCCATGGCTCTGCGGCGGGTAAATCATCGCCCTTTTGCAGTAACTCGATGGAAATTCCATCAGGAGAACGCACAAAGGCCATGTGACCATCGCGTGGTGGCCGGTTAATCGTGACTCCAGCATCCATCAGTTTTTGGCAGGAAGCATAGATATCATCCACCAGGTAGGCAAGATGGCCAAAATTCCGGCCACCGGTATATTCCTCGGGATCCCAGTTCCATGTCAGCTCAACCTGGGCTGCCTCGTCACCCGGCGCTGCCAGGAAAACCAGTGTAAAGCGCCCGGCGGGGACTTCTCTGCGCCTGACTTCGACCAGGCCAAGATGGTCACAGTAAAATGCCAGCGATGCATCGAGATCCGTTACGCGGACCATGGTATGCAGATACTTCATCGATATTTTCCTTTTAATCAGTTAATTTATTCGTCCAGGTAAAATTGTCAGGCCAACAGTTTGAGACCAATGATGCCTGCAATGATCAAAAACAGGCAGGCCACCCTCAAGATTTCACGTGACTCACCAAACAGCACCATTCCCAATATCGCGACACCGACTGCGCCGATACCGGTCCATACTGCGTAGGCGGTCCCGACCGGGATTGTCTTCATTGCAATGGCTAAAAACCAAACACTGACACCCATAGATATTAGGGTCAGCGCGCCGGCCAGAGGCTTGCTGAAGCCATCGGAATATTTAAGTCCAATAGCCCAAGCGATCTCGAAAACACCTGCCATTGATAAATAAAACCAAGCCATAAGCACCCCATTAAATCAATTTCCCAAAAATACCCGGGGGGCGATTAACTTTCGAGCACTTTGGCGCCCCCCAAAACCGATATAATCCATATCATCAGCAAATATTATTAGCATTATGATCGGATACGATCATGTATCAAGGGTTAAGCATGCATATCGACCATATCAACATCAGTGCTCCATCGGAATTGCTTAGAAACGTCAAAGATTTCTATTCCGGTCTCCTCGATCTCAAGGAAGAATTCAGGCCAAACTTTTCGTCCGGCGGATATTGGTTGTACTCCGAAGACAAGGCAATCATCCATCTTTCCGAAGATGCTGACCGCAAAGGCCATCCGGAAACCGGATATTTCGATCACTTTGCGCTCAGAACTCATGACCTGCCCGGGGTGATCGAAAAACTGAAGACACTAGATATCCATTACAAGTACATTCACCGGACAGACATCGGCCTGAACCAGGTGTTTTTCAAAGATCCGGCAGGTACAGGTGTGGAAATTAATGCTTTCGGGCCATTACTGGACCAGGATCAGTAATGGGCAAGCTCACACCAAGCACACTCCGCATTGGCCGTCGTTACCGCGCCAACAGGCTGGATGGCCCCTATGATGCCGTTATCATCGGCTCTGGTATTGGTGGTTTAACTACGGCCGCATTGTTAAGCGACCTGGGCTGGAAAACCTGCGTGCTTGAGCAACACTACACCGCCGGCGGCTACACCCATTCCTATGACCGCAATGGATACGAGTGGGATGTGGGCGTCCACTATATTGGCGATGTGGGCGCCAGGACCCGCACCCGCATGATGTTTGATTATCTGTCCGGCGGCGAGCTCAAGTGGGCGCCGATGGATGCGGAGTATGACCGGTTTTATGTTGGTGACCGCACGTTTTCAGCCATCGCCGGCAAGCAGCAGTTCCGGGAAAACCTGGTCAAACGTTTTCCGGCAGAAGCACAGGCAATAGACAGCTACATGCGCCTGCTGGACAAGGTAGGCCGGTCCCTGCCCGCTTACACCATGAGTAAACTGCTCAAACCTTGGCAGCGTTTGCTTGCCTGGCCTTATCTCAAGCTCAAAGTCTCGCCATTGCTGTTTCGCAATACCTATGAAGTCCTGAGTGAATTAACCAACGATCCCGACCTGATCGCCGTCTTATGTGGTCAATGGGGTGACATGGGACTGCCACCACGGCAGTCCGCCTTCATGGTTCACGCCATGATTGCCCGGCATTATCTTTACGGGGGGTTCTATCCGACCGGTGGCAGTTGGCGGATTGCTGAGACCATTATCCCAAAGATCCAGAAAACCGGCGGTGAAGTTTTCACCTACGCGCGGGTCAATCGAATCCTGACGACAGGCAAGAATGTCACTGGCGTCGAAATGGCGGATGGCCATCAAATCGAGTGCAACTGCGTCATCTCCTCGGCCGGTGTGTCCAATACCTTTGAAAAGTTGCTGCCTGCTGATGCGGTAGCGAATGCCGGTTATGACCAACTTCTGAAAACGGTCAAGCCCAGCATGGCGCACCTGGGTGTTTATATCGGCATCAATCAAACCGCAGAGCAACTCGAATTGCCCAAAACCAATTTCTGGATATACCCGGACAATGACTTTGATGGCGCGGTCGAGAAGTTTCTCGACGATCCACAGGCGCCCTTCCCGGTTGTCTATATTTCCTTCCCCTCAGCCAAGGACCCGGATTACGCCAACAGGCGCCCGGGTACCGCCACCATCGAAATTGTCGCGCCTGCTCCGTTTGCCTGGTTTGAAAAATGGCAGGACACGATATGGGGAAAACGTGGTGACGATTATGACCGGTTCAAAGAGCAACTCGGTGAACGCCTGATGCAATATGTTTATGAGAAACTGCCACAACTGAATGGAAAAGTTGATTATTACGAGGTTTCAACACCGCTGTCCACTGACTACTTTTGCGCCTACCAGAAAGGTGAACTATACGGACTGGATCACGACTCGATGCGGCTCAGGCAAACCTGGCTTGGACCCCGAACCCGGTTTAATGGCCTGTGGCTAACCGGCCAGGATGTGTTGACCTGTGGTGTTACCGGCGCGATGATGGCAGGGTTGCTAACCACTTCCGCGATCATTGGTTTTCGCAAGTCGGCCGGTCTGCTAGATCGGATCTTTGGTGATAGCAACCAGGAAAACAACCCTTAATGGCGAGATATATCATGCCCAGACCATTGATTTATATTGTGGTTTTTTCACTTCTAAGTGCTTGCACAACACTCAATCCGGATTATGAAGAACCCACCGTTATGATGACTGCCTTCCGTGCTGTTCCCGCCGAGGGAGCCATGCCAGGCTTCGAGGTTGGTCTACGTATCATCAATCCAAATCCAACGCCTTTAGACCTGCAAGGGGTGGTCTACTCAATTTCGCTGCAAGGGCATGAACTGGTCAAGGGTGTCGGCAAAGACTACCCGCAAATTGAGGGTTACAGTGAGGGCAATATTACACTCAACGCAAGTGCAAACCTGCTGCGGGGAATCCAGTTCCTTGCCGGAATGGCCAAGTCACCTGACAAACAGCTGGAATATGAATTTGAAGCCAAGCTGGATGTCGGTGGATTCCTGCCGTCCCTGAGGGTATCGGAAACCGGTATGTTTAACCTTGGCAATGAGTGATTGCATGCTCAACCTGCCCATCCAGGACCATTATTATTCACCAACCACCAAAAGAACCTAGACATGTTTAATGCCCCTGAGAATGCCTGCCTGGTACCTTTCAGCAATAATTTCAATTTACAGGACTCACCTACCCTTGTTGAAAAACCAACAGACAAAAAGTCCTATAAAAAACGCCTGGTCCAGCTGATCGATCAATTTGACGATCTGCAACGGCGTCTGTATGCCGCCGATAAACATTCCGTCTTGCTGGTGTTCCAGGCCATGGATGCTGCGGGCAAGGACAGTACCATCCGGGCTGTTATGAGCGGCGTCAATCCGGCCGGTTGCCAGGTGTTTTCTTTCAAGCAACCCAGCCCGGAAGAACTGGATCATGATTTTTTATGGCGCACCGCGAAGAGTCTGCCGCAACGCGGTCGAATCGGAGTTTTCAATCGCAGTTATTACGAGGAAACCCTCGTGGTGCGTGTACATCCCGAGTATCTTGGCGGGCAGAAATTGCCGGACACACCTGATCTTGAAACCCTTTGGCAGCAGCGGTTTGAGTCCATTCGTGACCACGAAAAACACCTGGCCCGCAATGGCACCGTCATACTGAAATTCTGGCTGAACATTTCCCAGCAGGAACAGCACAGAAGATTCCTGTCACGACTGGACGATCAACGAAAAAACTGGAAATTTTCTGCCGGTGACTATGCTGAAAGCCAGTTGTGGGATCAATACATGCATGCCTATGAGGAAGCGCTTAACGCCACTTCACGCCCCTGGGCCCCCTGGTATGCGATCCCTGCTGATGACAAACCGTATATGCGCTTAAAAGTGGCGGAAATTATCGTGCAGAGCCTCAAAACATTGAATCTCAGGTTCCCGGACCTGACGCCAAAACAAACCGAAAAGATCGGAGAAATGCGCAAGGTATTGAAACAGACTGATTCATCCTGACAGGAAATTAGTATGTTTATACGCCCGGCGTTGGTCGCTGGTGCAGCTTTGCTATTTATTACTGGGGCTGCTCCATTCCCGGCAAACGACCTGCCATCCTCTAGCGCTTACCCGGGTAAATTCCACCAGGAACTGAGGCTGTTTTATTCGCCAATGAATGGGAAATGTTAAGCGATTCTTTTTCTAACCCGCACTACCGGCAAACAGTGGCCTGGAATCGAAGACTGCCGTGATCTGGCTGAACTCCCCATTTTCCAACTGCAGAAAGTAAGCACCTTCGACACGCACGCCGTTGACCCCTTCAAAATCCACCAGGACTGCGGCCGAATTATTTTCAATGACTGTCTGCTTACGGCTTAAATTCAATACAAACGGCGCAACCTGCTCAATGTGCTCGCGAACCTCGGCCTCACCACGTTTCGGATCCGGTGTAAGAATCCCACGGTATTCGACGTTCTCCGACAACGGCAGCACACTGGCATCATTTGAGTTTATGGCCTCGAAAAAAAGACCGATTGCGGTTTCGACACTTGCTCTGTTGCTCATTCATTTCCCCCGGTCAATATCAGTCAGGCATGACAGACAGTTTTATCTTAGCGTACGCCAGTCAATGAGGCTAATTGAACAGGAATTTGGTCAGCACAATGCCTAACATCAGGAACGCGATCGTCAGCTTGGCTGCGGTACCCAGGACAATACCAATCCATGCCCCATAACCAGAGCGCCCTGCCTGAACTGCACCACGCCCCGCTGACAGCTCCGCTGACACGGCCCCGACGAACGGGCCAAGAATAATACCTGGCAAGCCAAAAAACAGACCAACCACTGCACCAAGCGTCGCACCCCAGAATGCGCGTTGACTCGCCCCCAGCCGTTTTGCGCCAAGGGAAGCTGCCAGGAAATCAATCAGTATCGATAGTGCAGTGAGGATACCAAGTACACCCAGCGTCCCCAGGCCAACGGGTTCAAAACCCGTACTCCAGGCCAGCAGCAATAAGCCGGCAAACACCATGGGTACACCCGGCAAGGCGGGCACCACCGTGCCGACCAGGCCGGCTATCATGAGCAACCCGGCCAGGATCCACCACAGTATTGACCAGTCCATTACCAGGGTCTATTTCGCCAGGAAGTCATCCAGAACATCGCCAAGATCGGGCTTACCGATTTCCTGCAGATCATAGTAAACACGCGTATTCGGCTTGCTGATATTGACCACGCGGTTGAGGTCAATCGGTGTACCGATTATCACTGAATCACAATCGGTATTGTTGATCGTTGCCTCCAGGTCCTGGACCTGCTGCTCTCCATAACCCATCGCAGGCAACAGATCACCGATTTGCGGATAAATCTCGAAAGTCTCTGCCAATTTACCCACGGTGAACGGACGCGGATCAACACATTCTGCCGCGCCAAATTTCCGCGCCGCGACGGTGCCCGCACCAAGCGTCATCTGCCCATGGGTCAGGGTTGGTCCATCTTCCACGACCAGGACCCTCTTGCCCTTGATCAGTGACGGGTCATCAACCAGGATTGGAGAGGCCGCGTCTATCACCACGGCGCTCGGGTTAACTTTTTCAATATTCTGCCGAACCAACTGGATTCCTTCCGGCCCCGCGCTGTCCATCTTGTTGATCACCACAACGTCAGCCAGCCTCAGGGTGACTTCACCCGGATAATAGTTCAGTTCATGACCCGCACGATGGGGGTCGACGACCGTGATATTCAAGTCGGGTTTATAGAATGGGAAGTCGTTATTGCCGCCGTCCCAGAGAATGATGTCACAACCATCCGGGTCCTGTTCTGCAGCCCTGACAATGGCCTCGTAATCTACGCCGGCGTAAATGACATTGCCGCGAACAACATGTGGTTCGTATTCTTCCATTTCCTCAATGGTACATTCGTGCTTGGCCAGGTCTTCAACGGTGGCAAAACGTTGCACCTTTTGTGCAACCAGGTCGCCATAAGGCATGGGATGACGTATCGCGACAACCTTCAGACCTCTGGCCATCAGGTACTCGATGATGCGCCTGGAAGTCTGGCTCTTGCCACAGCCTGTGCGCACTGCACCAACCGCAATCACCGGCTTTGAAGATTTGATCATCGTATCGCCGGGGCCCAGCAATACGAAGTTGGCGCCAGCTGTATTAACAATGGCGCTCATGCTCATCACTTGCTCATAGGTGATATCACTGTATGAAAAAACACAATCATGAACATCCAGTTCGGCAATCAAACGGGCCAGGTTTTCTTCCGCATAGATAGGAATCCCATCAGGATACAACTCCCCGGCCAGTTCAGCAGGGTATTTTCTGCCATCAATATCTGGAATTTGTGCTGCTGTAAAAGCGACCACGTTGTACTGCTCATTGTCGCGATAACAGGTATTGAAATTGTGAAAATCCCGGCCAGCCGCACCAATGATAATTACGTTCTTTTTCATGATTTTCTGCACTTTTATTATTAAGAGGACATCCGGGCAGTGTGCCCGAATCAAAGACGTATTTTACGCTTTTTCGCCCACCGAATACACCGCAGTGATGCTGGTTAGGCTTTGCTTTGCTGATGCAATAGTTCAACCCAGTGCAGTACCGGAACATTAGCGCCGGATTGCAAATGCAGCTGGCAACCAATGTTTGCCGTGACAATAAAATCGGGCATGCCCTCCTGCAGCACATCCAGTTTTCTTGCCAGCAACCGCTGTGAAATAGCTGGCTGCATGATTGAATAGGTGCCCGCGGAACCACAGCAGAGATGCGACTCCCGGCTTTTAAGAACGGTGATGCCTGCGCCCTGCAGAATGGCTTCAATCTGACCGTCAATACCCTGGCCATGCTGCAATGTACAGGGTGTATGCACCATTGCTTTTATAGTTGCGCAGGAAAACTCAAAACGGCCCAGCAACTCGGAAACGTCAACCACTTTGTCAACGACCTGCAGGGCTTTTTTGGCATATTCCGGGTCTTCCGCCAGGTGCAGTGGGTATTCCTTGATGGTGACGCCACAGCCGCTGGCAGATGACACAATAAAATCGACTTCACTGAGCCGGGCATGCAGCTTGTCCAGCAGGTCCCGCATCCGCTGCAAGCCCCTGGCGTGGGCAGATAAGTGATAGTCCACTGCACCACAGCAACCCTCACCGGATAAATGTGTAACCGCGACGTTTTGCTCGGCAAGCAAACATTCCAATGCGATATTGACGTTGGGCGTTGCTGAGCGCTGCGCACAGCCCTGTAGAAGAAGAACCCGCATATCGGGATTTCCGGGCTTCTGGCCCGGTGCGGGTAAGGGGCGCTGTTTTGGAGGAATTTTATTGGCCACGGCAGCAGGCAATACGGCACGCATCACCTGTCCGGTTCGCAATAATGGCTTGAACAGGTGCTGGCTGGGAATGATCCACCTGGACAGGCGGGATCTGATTCCGGCCAGCACGGGTGGCTTGCGTCTCTCAGATATCAGGCCCCTGCCAATATCCAGCAGCCTGCCGTACTCGACACCGGAGGGACAGGTGGTTTCGCAGGCCCGGCAAGTCAGGCAGCGGTCCAGGTGCTGCATCGATTTGTCGTCAATGGTGTTTTCTTCGAGAAAATTCTTGAGCAGGTAAATCCGCCCGCGCGGACCATCGAGTTCATCACCAAGCAACTGGTATGTGGGACAGGTCGCTGTGCAAAAACCACAATGCACACAGCGTCGCAATATCTGATCCGCTTCCTTGACCTGCGGTTTGTTGATCAGCTCCGGGTGGATATGGGTTTGCATTAAAACGCTCTGTACATACGGCCCGGATTAAACACTCCAGCCGGATCAAACTGCTGTTTTAGCCTTTGGTGGAGGTTCAGCACGTGCGGCGGCAAAGGATGAAACAGCTCGACACCCGCTGGCAGCTTCGCTTCCGCATATTTCACCAGCGTGGCATGCCCGTCTTCACCAGCCAATTGCTCGCGAGGGTCAAAGCCCGGATCAACCAGCCAGCGCAAGCCGCCACCCCAGTCGATTACCTCTGCTTCTTTGAGAAAAATTTGCGAAGCGGGTGCAACACTGATCCGCCATAGTTCCTTCGCAGAACTAAAACACGCCAGGGTGTTGAGCTTCTGCCAGAAACCGCTGTCCGTTTCTTCGCCGCCCGTTTTTTGTCTTGCCGACTGGATGGCAGCCTCACTGCCTGACAACCGGAGGTATAAAACCCCATCCTGGTGGGCGGCGGCACTGAGCGGAAACATGTCCTGCATGGATCGCAGACGGGATTGCAGTTCCTGTCGGGCTATAGGTAATCCCAGCGTAACCTCCGCTTCCGGTTCAGGCAGCACCTTCAAGCTCACGTCGAGTATCAGACCCAGGGTGCCCAGCGAGCCTGTAACCAACCTGGAAACGTCATAACCTGCAACGTTCTTCATGACCTGGCCGCCAAACTCCAGTACCTCACCATGTCCGGTTATCATCCTGACGCCAAGAACAAAATCCCTTGCGGAGCCTGCGTATGGGCGCCGCGGACCTGATAGCCCACTGGCAATTACACCGCCCATGGTTGACCGGTTTTCGAAATCTGGTGGTTCAAACGCCAGCATTTGCCGGTTTGAACTCAGAAGCTGATTCACATCTGCCAATGGAGTACCGGCCCTTACTCGTATCACGAGTTCCCCGGGCTCGTATTCGATGACGCCGGAATGACCGCTAATCTGCAGGCACGCTGTATTCTCGGCCGCTGTATGTCCATAGAAACGCTTGCTGCCCTGCCCTTCAATGGTAACCGGCATATTGTGCGCGGTGGCCTTTTGTACCTGTTCCAGCAATAAGGTAGTCATATCCCGGCTGGTCATCAGAATCGCTCCAGGTCCGGGAATTTATCCTGCCCCGCATGGACATGCATCGCACCAAATTCGGCACAGCGATGCAGCGTGGGCACTGCCTTGCCGGGGTTGAGAATCAAATTCGGGTCGAAAGCGGCTTTAACCCCGTGAAAAACCGCTAGCTCAGCCGGCGAGAACTGAACACACATCTGGTCGATTTTTTCTAAACCCACACCATGCTCACCTGTGATGGTTCCACCAACCTCGATGCACAACTCAAGAATTTTTGCGCCGAATTGTTCAGCTTTCTCCAGGTCACCTTCGAGATTGGCATCATAAAGAATGAGCGGGTGCAGGTTTCCATCACCGGCATGAAACACGTTGGCAACCGGCAATCCGAACTCCCGGGATAACTCGCTTATCTCACCCAGGACTCGCGCCAATTGTTTCCTGGGAATGGTGCCATCCATGCAAAAATAGTCCGGCGCCAATCGCCCAACGGCCGGGAAAGCTGACTTTCTGCCCATCCATAACCGTGCCCTGTCCGCATCGGAATGAGCAACAGATATGTCCAATGCATTATTTTTCTGCAATACGGCTTGCAATATATCCAGCTGGGATTGAAGCTCGGCTTCAATTCCATCAAGCTCACACAACAGCAAAGCCTCTGCATCGGTGGGATAACCTGCATGGACAAATGCCTCAGCCGCCTGGATCGCAGGTTTATCCATCATCTCGAGTCCGGCTGGCAATATGCCGGTGGCGATAATGTCCCCGACGGCCGTCGCGGCTGACTCAACCGATGCAAACCCTGACATGACGACACAGACCGCCTCGGGTTTTGCTAATAACTTGACGGTGACTTCAACCACGATACCCAGCATCCCCTCAGATCCATGCAGCACGGCAAGCAGGTCGTAACCGGCAGAGTCAAACGCCTCACTACCCACTTCGTACAAGTCCCCTTGCGGCGACACCAGCTTCAGTTTTCGAACATTGTGAACCGTCAACCCATATTTCAAACAATGCACACCACCGGAATTTTCCGCGACATTTCCACCGATTGAACATGCAATCTGTGAAGATGGATCTGGTGCGTAATAAAGACCGAGGTGTTCAACATGCTCTGAAATCGCCAGGTTGGTCACTCCGGGCTCTACCTTCGCGAGCATATTCTCGCTGTCAACCGACAGGATTCGATTGAACCGGGCCAGGCTTAGCAGAACGCCTTCTGCATGGGGAGTTGCGCCACCCGACAGACCCGTACCGGCACCTCTCGCAACCAGCGGTACCCGGTGGCTGTCACACAGACGTGCAATCTGTTGCACCTCGGAGATATTTGAAGGCAATACCACCACCCAGGGCACCTGGCGCTTGGCGGTAAGACCATCGGTTTCATAGACCCTGAGCCGGGGCCGGTCGGTGATAATGTTGTCACCACAGATCTCCCGGAGCTCGCGAATAAAACCTTGCCTGTCCACGTCCATTCCTGTCTCCGAAGAAGCTGGAACAATTATAGGCATAAAATACCACCATGTATCAGTATTTGCCCGACACCAGGCTGCAGATTTTGATACATTGAACACATCCTAAAAAGACTGAAACAGGGTTTCTTCATGACTCAAAAATCTGCCGTGCGCCTGGGAATATTTGCCGGGCTTGTATTGCTGCTTACAACCGCATGCTCTCATCAACCCGCGATAGACGAGGTGATTAAAAAGGGTTCAGGTGGCGTCAATTCGGCAGAGCAACAGGCCAAACCATACCTGGTTTTGATCTCGTTAGACGGTTTCCGCTGGGACTACATGGACCGTTATCCGACACCCAACATGGACCGCATTGCAGCCAAGGGTTCTAAAGCTGAACGGCTGTTACCGGTGTTTCCAACCCTGACATTCCCAAATCATTTCTCCATCGCAACCGGCCTCTACCCGACGCATCATGGCCTGGTGGCCAATCGCTTCCCCGATCCATCCAGGGACATGTGGTTTTCCCTGGGCGAAAGAGAGACAGTTGAAGACCCACAGTTTTATGCCGGCGAACCCATCTGGGTGACCGCTGAAACCCAGGGCATGGTTAGTGCTTCATTTTACTGGGTTGGATCAGAGGCGGCGGTGATGGGTGTATCGCCCAGTCATTGGCGCAGCTACGATAAAAGCGTCACTGGCGAAACGCGCGTAGACCAGGTTTTAACCTGGCTGGCAGAGCCGGAACCGGTGCGACCGCATCTGATTACCCTGTATTTTGAGGACGTTGATGATAATTCCCACTGGTATGGACCCGACTCAAAAGAAAACATCGAGGCCATAAAAAGGGTCGACGCCTATATAGGGCGGCTGCTGAATGGCCTGCAGACATTACCGCATGCTCAACAGGTCAACATCATACTTCTCTCCGATCATGGCCAGGCCAGCTATAAGGACAACCCCGAGCCATTCATACTCAGCGACCATGCAGGGCTGGAAAAAACAATGATCATTGAAGGGGGTTCCTACCTGTTTTTGCATTTTGACCAGGAAAACCCCAAACGCGCCAGTCATATCGTGGAGACCGTCAACCAACATTGGCAACACGGTCGTGCCTATTTACCCGGTGACACCCCTGAACATTGGCAGGTGGGTGACAATCCGAGATACCCGGATGTCATCTTGATACCCAAAGCTGGATTTGCCGTACTCTCAACCGCAGAGAAAAGCTCATATCTCTCCAAGGGGGATCATGGATGGGCGCCTGATGACCCGGATATGCATGGTTTCTTTGTCGCCAGCGGACCGAATATCACTCCGGGAATTTCATTGGGGCCGATCAGGTCAGTTGATGTTCATCCCCTGATGTTGGGGATTCTCGGGCTGAATGCCCCGGATAACACAGATGGTGATGCGGGTTCGCTTGCCAGAATTCTCGGCTCGGGGGAAAACTGTGCGCCCGGATCTAACTTTTCCAGTGGGCTATATAAATGTTATCCACCCGTGATCTGGTTTCCGGATCGGAAAAACCAGAACCAATAAAGGCATTGCCCCTTCCCCTGTCTATGGCAAGCTCAGGACAAGGCGAACCAGGGGTTCCGCTATAACCCGGGCCTTCCTGGCAACAGTACACCTGGTTCATGAAAGTATATTCCCGTCTGACCGAGCCGCCGGCCAGGCCACGCTCCTGTATCTGCCAAACACCGGCCCAGGCATGGGTTTTTGATATATGGATATCAATCCGGTAAACCCCGTGACCCTGCAGTTCCGGTAAGTGACGCCCGCGGCTGAGCTGCCAGTCAGGAACTGGTGTATGACCGTCATTGCGGCTGAAATCCTCAATAAAGAAGGAAGGGCCACCGGGCGCGGCCGGGCAGCCTGCAAATAGGGGCACCAGTTGACCGGGGTTCGAAGGCAGACAGATCTCACCGGCAAGGACTCCGATCGCCAGACCACGCCCCCGATGCGGGTCCTCTTTCACAGGCCCTCTCAGACCGATCGCAACATGCGGGCCGGTGTCAACATTGAAATAATCTTCGGTATGCCATTCGCAAAACAGGCCCATGGTTTCATCATCCTGCGGGGCAGGATAGTCATACAGGCGATACTGGTCTTTTCCGTGGCCAAAACCCAGGCCCACCGAGCCCAGTGATTTATAAGCAATGTTGTGCGCACGAAAATGTTCGGGCAAATCTTCCGTACGAACCAGTTCCGGTTGTTTCTCAGACATAAAAGTCGTCCGCCTGTGCTTCATCGGTAGTGGCTGCCAGCGTCTTTTGTTAATCTATTCCGATGCGGCAAGTAACGCACATTTTGCGCAAGGAAACAAATGGCCCCGGCCTGTATGACGTCACCTCAGACGTGGTGGAATGGTGTCGCCAACAAGGCATGGAACAGGGACTGCTAACGCTGTTTATCCGCCATACATCGGCTTCGTTGACGATTCAGGAAAATGCCGATCCCGATGTATGCCACGATCTACTGGATTACTTCTCACGCATCGCACCCCGTAATGGCCCCTACCGCCATAGCGCCGAGGGCCCGGACGATATGCCCGCCCATATCAAGACGGCCCTTACACAGACCCAACTGACCATTCCGATGCACAAGCATCAACTGGCACTCGGCACATGGCAGGGGATTTACATTTTTGAACACCGCGATCACCGCCATCATCGGCAGCTGGTGGCGCATCTGCTGGGCGAATAATACAAACCGCTTTTTTGTTCTGGATTGAGAGCTAAGCCATTCTGATTTTTGCGATCACGTAGGCATGATCACTGGGTTTGTCACTCGGCGCACCAGGCTTGACTCCGATTAGTTCATTGCCATGAATGATTTCATACTCAACATGATCCCTCGCCAGCGACTTTGGCACGATGCCGTGCATCAGAACCTGCAATTTGCCCCGGTGGTTATAGTCGTAACGCTCTTCAGGAGGCAGGCGATTCACCAGGTTTTCACTTTCATCCCCGAGCAGCGCCACCAGGGTTTCACTGTCTTCAGTATCATTAAAATCACCGGTGGCGTAATACAAATGTCCCTTCTCCCGGGTTGCAAGCAAGTCTTCCCTGATCAACTCTGCCTGTTCGACCCGAACTGGAAGCCGCGGGTCGAAAGAGGGTTTCGCAGGTGCAAAGATGCTGTGCTGATGGCGCTTCGAGGCAAGATGCACATTAATACAAGCCAACTCACCAGCGGATTCCTTCTCGATGAAATGTGCCACCAGCGGCTTCCTGGAACCAGCAAATGCCGCCGATTCAAGGCCAACGGATCGAACCGAGCCATCCACCAGCGTGACACGGTCCGGGTTGTACAGGTAACCATTGCGAATGCTGCCACCGGGCTGGCCACCATCGGTTCCCAATCCCGGGGCAATATCAACCCATCTATATTCGATATCACTTAGCTGGCCGACGACCTTGATAAGCCCTTTGTAAGTTGATGTGGCGTCAACCACGGTCGAAATCTCCGCACCATCGTTGTCCTGTATCTCCTGCACGGCAATGATGTCCGGACACTTTGCCTGCAGGACTACCGCCTGGGCGAGCGTATGAAAACGGCCGTCGCCCCAGTCATCGTCCACATCCAGCCTTGGGTTCTTGACCTTATCTTCCGACTCAACGTGCATATCCAGGTTGAATACGTTCAGGGTCATGATGGTTAGGAAGCCCGGCGTGGGCTCCAGCCTGGTGGCTGTCAATGAGTAGTGG
>CALJWY010000220.1 GCA_937974465.1 uncultured Lysobacterales bacterium
ACAGAGCCTTCTTCACCGGCATTGCCGACGATCTGGCGCAGTGGTTCTTCCATGGCGCGGCAGGCGATAGCGATACCAACATTCTGGTCTTCGTTGTCACCCTGCATGCCTTTAACAGACTCAAGCGCACGAACCAGGGCGACACCGCCACCAGGTACAACGCCTTCCTCAACGGCCGCACGGGTTGCGTGCAGGGCGTCTTCAACGCGGGCTTTCTTCTCTTTCATTTCAACTTCGGTAGCAGCACCAACCTTGATCACTGCAACACCACCGGCCAGCTTGGCCACGCGTTCCTGCAGTTTTTCGCGATCATAGTCGGATGTTGCTTCTTCGATCTGTGAACGGATCTGGTTAACACGGCCCGAAATGTCGTCGCTGCTGCCAGCGCCGTCGATAATCGTCGTGTTTTCCTTGGTGATCTGTACTTTCTTGGCAGAGCCCAGCTCTTCCATGGTGGTTTTCTCAAGTGAAAGACCAACCTCTTCAGAAATAACGGTGGCGCCTGTCAGGACAGCGATGTCTTCCAACATGGCTTTGCGACGATCGCCAAAACCCGGTGCCTTAACAGCGCAAACCTTGACGATACCGCGGATGGAGTTGACCACCAGGGTAGCGAGGGCTTCGCCTTCGATATCTTCAGCAATAATCAACAGCGGGTTGCCGGATTTGGCAACAGCTTCGAGTACCGGAAGCAGATCGCGAACATTGGCAATCTTCTTGTCATGCAGAAGAATGAATGGGCTTTCCAGGTCAACACTCATGGTTGACTGGTCATTGATGAAGTAAGGAGACAGGTAACCACGATCAAACTGCATACCTTCAACCACGTCCAATTCGTTGGACAGGCCGGAGGCGTCTTCAACGGTGATCACCCCTTCTTTACCTACTTTATTCATCGCTTCTGCGATCAACTCACCGATTTCAGTATCAGAGTTGGCAGAAATAGACCCAACCTGGGCAATCGCATTGTTGTCGGTGCATGGCTGAGAAATTTCATGCAGTTTTGCTACTGCACCAGTAACGGCTTTATCCAAGCCGCGCTTCAGATCCATAGGGTTCATGCCGGCAGCAACAGCTTTCAGACCTTCACGCAACATGGCCTGGGCCAGTACGGTTGCGGTTGTGGTGCCGTCACCAGCGATGTCAGATGTCTTGGAAGCAACTTCCTTGACCATCTGCGCACCCATGTTTTCAAAGTTATTTTCCAGCTCAATTTCTTTAGCCACGGAAACACCATCTTTGGTGACGGTAGGAGCACCGAAGCTCTTTTCCAACACCACGTTACGGCCCTTGGGACCCAGCGTTACCTTGACCGCGTCGGCCAGAACGTTAACACCGCGCAGCATCTTGCTGCGGGCGTCTTCGCCAAAACGTACGTCTTTAGCACTCATTGTCTAATCCTCGTTATTCAATATGTAAAGGGGTTATCAGGCTTCGATAACCGCCATAATGTCTTCTTCGCGCATAACGAGTAATTCCTCGCCATCCACCTTGACTTCTGTTCCGGAATATTTTCCGAACAAAATGGTGTCTCCAACGTTGATGTCCAATGGACGTTTTTCACCGTTATCGAGAATTTTGCCGTTACCTACCGCAAGTATTTCACCGCGTACAGGTTTTTCAGTGGCTGAGTCTGGAATGACGATGCCGCCAGCGGACATACGTTCTTCTTCCATTCGTTTCACAATCACCCGATCGTGTAAAGGACGAAGGTTCATTTGAAGTTCTCCCAAAATTAATATAAAAAAATAAACATTAAACTGAAGCGGCTTAATCGTTTCAGTTTGTTGTGTGCCTGTGGGCCTGCAAATCGCGGTACCCTTCAGTCTGCCTGCTGAGTTGGGGCTGTGACCTTGTTATTTCAAGAGCTTGAAGGCGTGATTTTATGAAACAGGCAAAAAAATCATGAAATAGACAGATAATGGCTTGAAAAAAGGCGATTATTCCTTCGCTTCAGCACACTGAATACAAAAAGTGGCAGTGGGGTCGGCCTCCAGCCGGCCGGGGTTTATAGCTTCGCCACACTCCAAACAGTCACCGTAATCACCAGCCCGGATAAGCTCGAGCGAGGCTTCAATTTTTACCAATTGCTGGCGCCGGCGGCGGCCCGTTTCAAGTGACATGGCTTGTGCCTGCATGGCGTCCATACGCGATAAACGCCCAACCCGGGTCTGGTCGAGTTCGACAACCTCTTCAGCTTGCTGGCCGGTTTCACCGGCTTCGAGCAACGCAGCCTTGAGATTCAGTAGCAGTGATTTAAAGCGCTGCAGGTCTTTATCTGTCAGGTGCATGGTTGATCCTGGTTGAAAAAATGGTCATGTTTCGATGTTGCCCTGATTTAATTTTAGCAAAGACTGTAACCATTTCCGGCCGGCGGCGTTTATTCTAGTGACATGAGCAAAATATACCGTCAATGGGTGAAAGAGTATCAGGACCAGGCCTGGACGGTGGCTCGCTATATATTGAAGGACGCTCAGGAAGCGGAAGACGCGACCCAGGAGGCATTTGTGAAGCTTTGGAACAACCAGGACCGCATTGATCCCGAAAAGGTTAAGCCCTGGCTGATGAAGGTCACCCGCAACGGTTGCCTGGACCGTTTGAGACGCAGGCGTGAGAACGTCGAGTTTGATGAGGCCCACACGGCCGCCGATACCTACGGACCCATGCAGGGTGCATCAGACAGCGAAACCGGTGCCTGGTTAAAACGGGCCATCGCCGGCTTGAAAGAACCATACCGGTCGCTGGTCGTATTAAGAGACGTTAACCAGCACAGTTATGAGGAAGTTGCAGGCATGCTGGAATTGAGTCTGGCTCAGGTTAAGACCTACCTGCACAGGGCCAGGAAACAACTGCGTGAACAGTTGGCTGAGGTAAGACCATGAACAAATATGATGAAAAATGGGAAGAACGCATCAACGCACTGCTGGACGGTGACTTGAGCAATGAGGATGCGGAAATGCTAAAGGCCGAGGCAAGCGATGACCGCGAATTGGCAAGGGCGATTATTGAAGCGTATCAACTGCAAAAAGCAATGGATACCATTCATGTTGAACGCGCTCCGGACAGTCTCAGGAAAAAACTGAAAGCGATCCCGCGCCAGCAACGGCCAGCATTCTCATTCAATTTACTGCAGCCCCGCTGGGTCACGGCGCTCGCGGTGGTTCCGTTGGTGATGATTTCAGTCAGCCTGATGCAACCTGACACCCCGTCCGCGGCGGAAATCGCCAAAGCGCGCCAGGATCTGGCCCTTGCTTTTACCTATCTCGACAAAGCCGGTCAGTTCACCGGTCGTGAAATTGAATCAACCATCGGAACCACAATGTCTCAAGCCATTGCCGGGTCCGTTATCAAGAACATCCAATCTCAGAATGAAACCTCCAAGGAGAAAAAAGTATGAAATCTACAATCCTCAAAACGTGTGTGGTGGGCATCCTTTGTATGCTGATATCTGCGCCGGTGATCGCCCAGGAAGACGAGCTGAAAAAACTCGCCGGCTTTATTGACTTTGGCGATTTGTCAGCCACGTATGGAGAACCCAAAATCTCCATTAATATCGGTGGAACCCTGCTGCAGTTTGTCGGTGTGATGAGCGAGAACAGCAACCCGGAAACCTCCGAAATCATGTCGCAACTCAAGGGCGTGCGGGTATTTGGTTATCCGATCGCCGATGACCCCAGCGTGGCCAAGGAGAAATTCTCCGAGGTCAAGAGCACGCTGAAATCCAAGGGTTGGGAACCGGTAGTGCAGGTCAATGAAGCTGATGAGCAGGTGCTGATATATATGAAAATGAATGGTTCCAACATGGAAGGCATGACGGTGATGACCGTGGATGAGGAAGACGTGATGTTTATCAATATCATTGGCAAGCTGGATCCAAAACAACTGGGCAAGGTGATGGATGGCCTGGATGTTGATATCGATGGCGCGATCGACCTGGACTGAGCAGACAATGAAATCCATATACCAGTCTGCAGGGTTTCTCGGTGATATCAGGATCGTTGTTCCGGCAATGATCCTGGTCTTGCTGCTGACCGCCTGCGGTATCACGGCCCCACGCAGCAATGACGGTTTTGCCAACCTGGATTCACCCGGCATGAGTGAGACCGACCGCACGCTATCGTTATCACTGGGCCCAACCGTTTTGCGTTTCGCGGCGCGCTTTATGGACGATGATCCAGAGACACAGGCTTTGCTAAGAAGCCTCGACGGTGTCCGGGTTCGAACCTATGAAAGCCATGGCGATACCGAGCGCATTGCGCAAAACTTCATGGATATGGGCAGAAAGCTGGATAAAGACGGTTGGGAGCAGGTTATGCTGGTGAAAGAGGAGGGTGATTTGGTGCAGATGTATGCCAAGCCTTCTGCTTCTGGCATACAGGGCCTGACCATCGTTTCGGCCGCTGAGGACGAGGTGGTAGTGGTCAATGTTATGGGTGATATTCAGCCGCGGTATTTCAGTGATGTGATGCTGGCGCTGGATGTCGATGATGCGCCCGAGGTACAGGTCGCGGCTGTAAACTGATCATTCTTTGCAAAGAAAGGAGCAAATCCGGGCCGGTATACAACAAGGCAGTGTTCAAAAGAAGTTAAGCACCAACAATTAATATCTAAAGGTAAACAGATTCAGCAAAGGAAATTCGCAACTCCTAGCGAATTAGGTTCGGCCGCGTTGCGCGGGATTCTGTCAACACACGATACAACCCCGTTTCAGTCCATCGCCGCCAACGCTTCACACACAAACCAAGAGCAGCAGCCACCGCATCCGGGGTGGCTTTTTGGCCAGTTACTCATAAACCCCGATGACATGTAAAGCGTGTTTTTCCCAGGGTTCCTCGCCAGCTTCAAGGACGCCCTGGACCGGGCTTAACGGGCAGCCCCGCGAAATACCGCCCTAAATATGCCGGTGCCGGGCACTGAATTCGACACAACGGCGGACCGCCTGGTACAGGTAATGAGTGGCTGCTATGCGCTTGATACCGGTCGGTTACCCCTGGCTAATGCAAGAGATGGCTAGCGGCCAGCAGCGGCCCCATGCCAAGACGCGACAAATCATATGCCGTAAACAATGGGAGCTTGGCAGCAAGGCCCGATTAGAGAAGCAGCCATATTCGGACGAGGGTTGAGTGCCCTGCCCAACACTTTACCCGGGCAGCATCAATTGGAATTTTATAGCGTCGAGTTGCTGTTAGCGGTTATGAGGGGCAGCTCCTGACTATCAAGCATTGATGGTGTTGAAGCCCTTATACCAAGGTGTTCACTCGCTAATTTTCCTCGCGAATTTTTCGGTTCCGCTCAAAATACAGTGATTC
>CALJWY010000221.1 GCA_937974465.1 uncultured Lysobacterales bacterium
ATTTTTATCCAGCTCAGTTCTGAAGCCTGGAATCATTGCGTTAACACGCGGGTCTTCGCCGGCATAATTCATCATCAGCGGTACGGAAACTTCAGCCGTCTGCTCCGCAGTGAGTGCGCGGCCGTAATACAGAACGCAGGCATCAGCTGCAGGCTCGGATATTGCGCATTGCAAAGAAACGCCGCCGCCATAGCAGAAGCCCACAGAGCCAATTTTGCCGTTGCATTGCTGATGTGACTTCAGGTATGAAATGCCCTTGATCACATCCGCGGTAATGGTGTCCGTATCGGCTGCGCGGAATGTGTCCCGTGCTTTTTCCTGATCCTCGGGTGCGCCACCGACATAGGACAGACCGTCTGGCGCCAGGGCCAGGTAGCCCTCCAATGCGGCGCGGCGCGCTACGTCTTCAATGTGGGCATTGAGGCCCCGGTTTTCGTGGATGACCAGAACGCCGGGCAGGGGAGTGCTGATTTCTTTCGGCTTGGCGAAATATCCCCTGACAAGCCCATGGCTGCCCTCATAATGAATGTAGCCCTGTTCAAGGCGTTGATCAGCGGGGTCAATTTGCTGGCCATGCGCATAATTGGGTTCAATTAGTGCCAGCATCGCGTTGGCAGCAGTCACGCCGCCAGCCAGTCCTGCCAGTTTTCTTAAAAAGGAACGCCTCGGCATATCGCCGTGAATATATTCGTTATATAACTCGGTAACCCTTGTATCCATATCGTCAGGACTCGTGTCGGTTTGCGGTAGCTTAAGTATAGGGGACGGGTGGTAGGCAATGTCCAGTGACAAGGAAGATTTTTTTGCCTTCAAAATGACATCAAGGTGTTGAATTGTGGTATAAAGCCCCGTACAAGAACCGTCCGCGTCTGAATGTGGAAAGTTATTGATTTCACAGTCCGAAATTTGATCATCAGAGCGTGGGTATAACAAGCCGGAACCACCAATAACCGGTTAAACCTTCTGACCCAAGAGAAATTCAAATGAACAGCAGTAGAGTTCTCAGTAATTCTAGGAATATCTTATATCCTACAGTTATTTCAGCATTTATATCTTTTTCCGCAATGGGTGTGGCCTACGCGCAGGACGATGAAGTCAATTCAACAGGTGTCCTGGAAGAAGTTATTGTTACGGCAACCAAACGCGAGGAAAGTGCACAGGATGTTGCCCTGTCCATTACAACGTTTAATGGCGAGCAATTGAACATGATGGCCTCAGGCGCCGGTGAAGATATCCGATTTTTAAGGGGTAAGGTACCCAGTCTGAATATCGAATCATCCTTTGGCCGTGCGTTCCCGCGCTTCTATATCCGTGGTTGGGGCAAGACCGATTTTGATATTAATGCCTCGCAACCCGTTTCGCTGGTCTACGACGAAGTGGTGCAGGAAAACCCGATGTTAAAGGGTTTCCCGATTTTTGATGTGGAGCGTATCGAGGTATTACGTGGACCCCAAGGCACTTTGTTTGGCCGCAACACGCCTGCCGGTATCGTCAAGGTGGATTCAGTCAAGCCCGGCCAGGAGTCTGACGGCTACGCTACGGTTTCCTATGGTACGCATGCAAACATGACGCTCGAAGGCGCCATGGGTGGCGCCCTGAGTGACAGCTGGTCAGCACGTGTTTCAGCCATCTATATGACCCGTGATGACTGGGTGGATAATGGCTATACCGACAAGAAAGACGCACTCGGCGGCTTTGATGAGTGGGCGGCCAGGGCACAGCTCGCCTATGACGCCGGTAATGACTTCACCGCATTGATCAGCGCTCATGCACGTAGCCTGGACGGCACAGCACGTCTGTTCCGCGCCAATATCATTGAGCCCGGTACCAACAGACTGAGCAAGGACAACTACAAGCAGGATAAAATCTGGGTAGATGGCACCAACCAACAGGAAGTAGATTCCTGGGGCGCGATGGCACGCCTGGAATGGGACCTGGGCAGGACGACTGTTACGTCTGTTACGGGTTACGAGACAGTCGACGCATTCAGTCGCGGCGATATTGATGGCGGTTATGGCGGTATTTTCGTTATTGGTGAAGGTGGCCCGGGGGCGCTGCCCTTTGATGCAGAATCTGCCGATGGTTTACCGGATCACAGTCAGTTCACCCAGGAGATACGTTGGTCATCGAACGACTGGGGCAAGCTGGATTGGCAGGCAGGCTTCTTCTATTTTGATGAAGACCTGACCATTGACACCTTTAACTACGCCACTTTGTTCGGTGGTGGTGTAAATGGAGTTGTGTTGCAGGAACAGCAAACCACCGCCTGGGCTGTATTTGGCGCCATCGATTATGAATTCTCTGATGTAACGGTAATGAACCTGGGTATGCGTTACTCGGATGACCAGAAAGATTTCAGTGCGGAACGTTTCCTGTCGCCGTTGTCTTTCCTGGGAGTCGGCCCGATTGGTCCAATTACGACGGATGCGGATGATTCAGAGATTAGCTGGGACCTGAGCCTGACTCACTCTCTGAATGATGACACAAATATCTATGGACGTGTCGCCAAAGGTTTCCGTGCTCCGGCGATACAGGGTCGATTGCTGTTTGGTGATACCGTATCCGTTGCGGATTCCGAGACATCCATTTCCTGGGAAGCCGGCGTTAAATCGACATTTGCTGACGGCAGGGCGCGTGCCAACTTCAACGTGTTCTACTACACCGTGGATGATGCGCAGTTAACCGCCGTTGGTGGTGAAGCCAACTTTAACCAGGTGGTCAATGCTGACAAGGTAACTGGTAAGGGCTTTGAGCTTGATTTCGAAGCACTGCTGACCGAGAACTTCCTGTTTACCACTGGCATCAGCTATAACGATACGGAAATCAAGGATTCAAACCTGGCCATCGCACCTTGTGGTGCTCCGTTGACACCTTGTACGGTCAAAGATCCTGCCGGCTCTGTACCCGGTTCGGTCAAGATCGACGGCAACCCGTTACCGCATGCACCGGAATGGCTGGTATTTTCCAGTGGCCGCTGGAGCATGCAAACTGAAAATGGCGAGTTCTATGTCTATGGCGACCTTTCATATCGTGGCGCAGCCAACTTCTTCCTCTATGAAGCCACGGAATTCCGCGGTAAGGCTCTGACAGAGATTGGTTTCCGCTCCGGCTATATCTGGGGAAATAGCGAAGTATCCGTCTTTGGACGTAATATCACTGACGAGGAAGTCATCGTCGGCGGTATTGACTTCAATAACCTGACAGGCTTTATCAATGAGCCGGCAAGGTGGGGCGTGCAATACCGCTATACGTTTAACTAGGCGTCAAGTTTAATTTGGACAAAGAAAATGGCCGGGAAACCGGCCATTTTTTATGCATAGAAAATATATGCGAACAACTTGTTGATGGCTTTTAAGCTTAAGTCCTTGCCGGATACGAACAAAGACTATCCATTGCCTCCGCCGTCTTTATCTTTATCTTTATCTTTATCGTTTTTACCGGTGCGTGAATCCTGCTTGCAGTCCCGTTTGTCTTTACCCGCGATGCCTTCCTCGTCCCTGCAGTCACGACGTTCCTCACGGTCATCCGAACGGCCCCGATCGTCCTGCCGGTTATCCCGCCGGTCTTTGGGTCTTGCGGCTAACAGTAAGGCCGGTTGGTAATCAGCGTTGGATGGTGTATCCCAAGCTTTGTTGGTGCTGGCTTCAATCGAAGTGCTGGCGCAAATTGCTATTACTGCTGATGCTAAAATTACTCGGCTAATCATTTCTGCTCCTCTATCGGTAAATTTGCCTGTAAACACCTGGATTCAAAACGCGTAACCATGGTGCAACTGGTTCGTGGGTTGTAGGGCGACTATACCCATTTTTGGAAACCGTTTGTAGCTAATGCGGCTGTTGGTCCAGGCGCAAGGCAGCAGTTCCCTGGGGTGAGTTCATTGGTTTTTGTTTACCCGGGATTATCGGTTTGGCACGCAAAAACTGCAGAATAATATCGCTCGTATATTTCATGAAAAGGTCATGTTGGTGCTCATGGCTATGGCCGGCAACGCAAAATGTGTATCCTTACGTCAGAATTTCAACGGAGTCTGAAATGAAGCATTTTGGTTTTGTGCTGATGTATTTGTTATTGGCCAGCATGTCTGCGCTTGCAACCTTTGATTTGGATGATCCCGCACAGCCCCCGGAATTAGATGAAACCGGTCAGCCTATCGTTGAGGAAGGCGCCAAGCCGTTCTTTTCTGACGGGGCGTCCAAGCAGGGCTCCGTCACCCTTGGGCAGGGCGACTATCTGAAACTGGTTGTTGGCAACTATGTGCATGGGTTCAAGGAGTTTGATACCTCTGTAAAAACATCGGATGATTCCGTGCGTGTCGGTGTTTATTACGCTGGTGGCGCACAGGGCAGGGAAGGTGCTGAACAACTTGCCGAGCAATTCAGACAAGAGCTGCCGTTAATCCTTGACGACTATAAATGGGCGAAAGAAGTCACGCTTATCGTCTATGTTTACGACAAGAGCCGGCTCAATTAGACGGTCTCAGCTTGACCGCAGAACACTGACCGGTGAATGTGTCACCACCCTCCAGGTTGCCACCATCCCGCTGGCACCGACGAACACCATGCCCAGCAATGGTCCGGAAAGCCAGATGGTGGGGCTGAAGTGATATTCCAATTCATAGACATTGACGGCCAGGTGCCAGGCGGCCAGTCCGGCGCCGGTTGAAGCCAGCAGACCGGCAAGAAACCCAATCGCCACAAATTCAACCACGACACCTGAAAGGACGCGTCTTCTGGATGCGCCCAGTGTACGCAGGATAGCACTTTCAAAACTGCGCTCATCCAGGCTGGATTGCACCGCTGCCCATAGAACGGCCAGCCCTGCAAATAGCGTGAACAGGAACACGGCCTGCACGGCCATTGACGCTTTGTCCATAACATCACGGACCTGCGTCAGAGAGGCTTCCAGGTCAATGATGGTCACGCTCGGAAACTGCCGCATAAGCTCAATGACCTTTTTGTCATCCTCAGGTTTTGCATACATGGCCGAGATATAACTTGCCGGGTAGTCCATCAGCGTTACCGGGGTAAAGATCATGAAAAAATTGGGCCGGAAGGTGTCCCATTCGACGGTTCTGAAACTGGTGACAGTGGCCTTGACGGGCTCGCCAGCGATATCAAAGCTTATCTCGTCGCCTATTTCTACGCCCAGATCGCGGGCAAAATCTTCCTCAACTGATATTTCATGCTGATCGGTGCCGGCCTGCCACCATTGGCCCTCTGTCAGTTCGTTACCTAGCTGGATTTCATCGGCAAAGCTGAGGTTGGATTCGCGCTTTGCCCAGCGCTCACCCTGTGGATCTTCAAATG
>CALJWY010000222.1 GCA_937974465.1 uncultured Lysobacterales bacterium
ATGGGGTTTTCGGTTCACGTGGCTGAATCTGCTCATAAATTGAAATTTCTGGGTAACGCCGCTTATACACTGGCTACGCTTTGGAAAATGCTGGCCTTGAAAAGCTACCCGCTTGTGCTGGAGCTGGATGGCAAAGTCATCAATTGCGACAATGTGTTTGTGACCATCTCAAATACGCGTTACACCGGCACGCACTTCATGATTGCACCTCAAGCAGAGATTGATGATGGCCAACTGCTTGTTACCCTTCTCGAACCCTTGCCACGGCGACGCCTGTTGAATTTGTTTCCAACCATTTACTCTGGCCGGCATATTGAGTACCAAGAGGTATCCACCTACAAGGCGGCCAGCATAAAAATATTATCTCCCGCTGGTATGCAACTGGCTCCGGATGGCGAGTTCATGGGCAAGTCGCCTGCTGAAGTTTCCTGTTTGCCTCGGAGTCTGAGCATTTTTATGTAGCTGGTCTGTGGTCTCGGTGAGCCATGTCAAGCGGTGTAATCAACCACCGAATTGGCGAATTTTACCGATTGATAACGTTTATCGGCCTGCATAGCAACCTTTCACACCCTGGACTCGTCATAAATAAAGGACAGACGGTATTGTCCACCTGAATTAAGGACCGGCAATATCTTGGCTTTATTCTTGCATACATGTTTGCAAAGAAACCAAGCATAGGGAGTAAAAAATGATAAAGAATTCGACGGTTTATCCCCTTCGTTTTTGGGCAGTTGTACTGATTTGCCTACTCGCCTTCCAGATCAGCAGCGAGGCATCAGCTGATTGGTGCAAATACGAAAAGAATATCGATATGACCCTGGATCTATCAGGCACTGACCAACTCGCCATATCTGCAAAGGCCGGTGATTTGAAGGTCACCGGGGTTTCCGGTTCTGACCAGGCGGTCATTAAAGGCAAGGTCTGTGCATCAAAGGAGTCCTGGATGGAGGCAGCTACTGTCAATACGCAGACAGGCAAACTCGCGGAAATTAACGTCGACCTCGCCGAGGCCACTGGCTGGTCTTTTACCGGCAACAGCTATAATTCGATGGATCTGGACATTGAAGTCCCCCAGGATCTGGCGCTGAAGGTGAAGGACAGTTCGGGTGACATGCTGCTAAAGAACACCGGCGACGTGAGCGTTAAGGATAGCTCTGGCGACATCGAAATTGAGGGGGCCCGTGGTTCGGTCTCGATACAGGATTCTTCAGGGGACATTGATATAGACGAGGCAGCCGGTGACCTGACCATTGTGTCCGACAGTTCCGGTGATGTGGACGCCAACGATATTGGTGGCAATGTACTGGTGGAGAAAGACAGCTCCGGTGACCTGCGTTTTACAGACATCGGCCATGATGTCGTGGTCGAACGCGACTCATCCGGCGATATCACGGTCACCAGCGTGGGTGGTGATTTCCGTGTACTCAAGGATGGCAGCGGCAGCATCCGCTCAAACAATGTGACCGGTGAGGTTCACCTTCCAGACGACGACTAAACGGGACAGCTATTTGCCCATGCACTGCGTGGTCTTGCAAACCACGGCGCCAAGGGTCCAGTCCAAAATACTTTTTTCAGACCCTGGGGAAACACCCAGGGTCCTTAAAAGATCCTCCAGGTAAATCGCTCGAAAACACGAGGAATAGGGTTCAAAACCACTATCCAGCCCCAGTCTGCAAAAGTGTTCTATATCAAGTTCCTGCATATACTGGAATGCGCCCGCCAGGTACCAGCGCAAATCCTGCCTCTCACCTACGCTGAAGGCCTCCCGTTCGTCTCGTACAGGTACCGAAGCCGCACAATCCGACACTTGCCAGGCGGGATTGCCCTTACCTGCACCCCTGGCACAGGCCGGGACAGACCCGAACGTCTTCCAGGCCTCATCCTGGCCCCAGCCCAGGAATGAGTAACTGGCAATCGCTACATCGCTGCCCTTTACCCTGACCACACGCGACCCAGGGCAATCTTCACAGGGATACGTCAACTGCACGGATGCGCCACCCATTTCCACCATGCCAAACCTGTCATCTGCCTGCTCTTCACGAATCGCCAACCACGAATACAGACCTTCTTCAATGCCGCTAATCGTGCGGGTTGTTACCTCGATACCAACGCTTTGGCTCAAGGCCTCGTTGAGTTGGTTCCATAGTAGTTCGCTGGCGGCAGCATTCTCCTGCTCAGCCATGCGCATGCCGGCAGTGGCGAATACGCTGGCAGCTTTGAGTCGGCACCGTGTTCGCCAGTCAAACGCGGGCACCCGGCGATTACCTGCATTGTTTAAAAAGCCACCCCGGCGCATGTCTTCCAGTGATGCCACCAGGTCATCAACCACTTGGTCTATATCAGATAAGTCTTTACCGCGGGTGCCACGCACCGGGTCTGCCAGTGCATCCGTGCGTGGGCCAGCGTGCTTAAGCCAGCCATCCGCAGTCTGTTCATAGATGTAAAGCCGTGTCCCCTTGCTGCCTGCATCAAAAATGATGTGACACTCGGGCAGATCAGGAATTGCGCTTTGAACCTGGACCTGGGATTTGCAAGCACCAATAAAAATCATGAGTACTGCAAACAACGCAGCTAACCATGGTCTGGCCTTATCGACATTCTGATATAAATGGATAATGTTTGGGGTCACTGGTTTGCAGAAATAATTTCGAGCATTGAGGTATGCGCATAATACAGTCAAAATCAGATGTCACAAGTGGGTTTTAAGAATAAATAAATAAATGTTGATATCCGACAGTCACAAATTTATTTTTTTACGTATGCGTAAAGTCGCCAGCACCAGCATGCAGGCCATATTGCGACCACTGTGCATTCCGGAACCCACTGGCAGGCTTGCACATATTCTGAGCAGGACCAGGCTGAGGTGGGATTATCACGGGTATGTATTCCGCGCCCATGAAAACATCCTGGCCGCCAAGCGACGTATGCCGGCGGAGCGGTTCGAAAGTTACTTCAAATTCGCCTTTGTCCGTAACCCATGGGAACGGCTGGTTTCAGAATACGAATTTATTTTGACCAGGCCGGAGCACGGGCGTTACAAGCGCGTCAAAGCGCTGGATAGCTTCACCGCGTTTATTCACATGCAGATCCCGCGCGGTGACGCTTACCAGACCAACATGCTCTGCGACCGCAAGGGCCACATGCTGATGGATTTTGTCGGCAAACTGGAAAACCTGGATCAGGACTGGAAGACAGCCTGCACCATGGGCGGCATACCATACCAGGCACTACCGCGTAAAAATGTCACCGCGCGCAAGCCATTCCAGGAGTACTACGATGCCGACAGTATTGCACTGGTGGCCAAGCACTGGGCGCGGGAAATCGAGTTATTCGATTATCGATATTAGCGCCCTGCCTTAAACCAGGTCATTGGCTGGTCAAACCAGCTGGCTTTTCACCCATTGTTCGATCTGACCGCCCATCATCGCCCCGGATTGACGTGCGATTTCCTTGCCGCCCCTGAACAGGATCATTGTCGGAATGCTTCGAATATCAAATTGTGCGGCAATCTGCTGTTCTTTTTCCGTGTTCAGCTTGGCAAGCCTTACATTGGGCTCAAGCGCCGCAGCTGCCTTTTCGAACGCTGGCGCCATCATTTTGCATGGACCGCACCAGTCTGCCCAAAAATCAACCAATACCGGGATTTCGCTGTTGGTGATCTGGCTGTGAAAGCTGGCGGTTGTTAATTCGACCGGCCTGGATGCAAAGATATCTTTGCTGCATTTGCCACAATGGGGATTGTCATCCAGACGATCTGCCGGAATGCGGTTCACGGCACCGCAGTGAGGACAAACGACTTTTTTTGAAACACTCATGTTTTCACCCTTCCCTGACCTGGACATTGTCCGGGACTGTCTATTAGCGGGCCCCTTGGAGATCCCCAATAAATTTAAGGATCAGGGCCTTACGATTCAAGGGCTGTTTGCTTGCCTAGTGTCCCTTGCGAGGTGGTAACAGGGTGTTACCAAACAACCAGCCACCGACCAGCGAGATGAGCAAACGCATGGCCAACAGGCTTGTATCGCCGAGACTGGCCCCTCCGTCGAGCAAAAATGCGGTTGCACCATGGTAACCAATGGTCCCCGGCACCAACAGTATGACACCGGGCACACGGATCAGGGCGCCGGTCTGTTTAAAGTTGCGGCCATACAGGTTGGCAAGGATAGCGATCGACATGGACGCCAGCAAAACACCAAATTCGAAACCACCAGCTGCGACACCGGCACGACTGACCATGTAACTGATGATCGCCGCCAGCATTGCAATATGAAAATCCTTCTTTCGTACTGAGAACAAAACGGCAAAACTGAATGCTGCCGCGAGCAACGCGGGCCACCGGAACCAGTCAGGCGGTGACAATAACTGGCTCGTTGCCGAGACATCGGTCGACCAGCCAAACCACCCAACCACCACGCTCCCCACCAACACCCCAAGTGACAATTTCAGCAAGGTGACGAAAGCACCGGCCAGCCTTGCGGAACCGGATGCCAGGTGGTCGGTCGACAATTCGGTCACTGCAACGGTCAGGCCAAGACCGGGGATCAGCACAATCAGGCTGGACATGATGATGACAAATACGTCCAGCCCCGGCACCAGGCTGTTGATACCAAACACCAGGAATGTGCTGAACAACGCGGCAACCGCTTCCAGGCCACCCTCCCGCAAGGAGTCGCCGGCCTTTGTCACCAGCACTCCCAGCAAGGAACCGGTGAGCGCAGCCACGGCGATACCGGGCCAACTGGCGCTGAGCATGACCGCGACTGAACCACGGGCCAGGCCCCAGCATAGTATCTGCAACCACGATGGATATAGTCGCTCGGGTTGCCAGTGCTTAAGGTCTGCATGTGCCTCTTCAATGCTGGTTTCATCATCCAGCAAGCGGTGCCCCAGGCTGTAAAGCTCCGCGGTATTGGCAAGGTTAATTGCAGATGGCGTCATGCGTTCCAACTGGATCGGAATCGGCCGGTTGTCGTCCTCATCATCCTGGTACTGGAAAGACAGGAATATGGATGTTGGGCTTGAAAGCGGCTGGCAAACAAAGCCCAGCTTGTCGGATAGTTCAGTCATCATGCGTTCGAACAGATGCGCAGGCACACCTGCTGCATGCAGCTGACGCGCGTAACGTTTCAGGAAGCGCACTTCCAAGGGTAGCTGGTTGATCA
>CALJWY010000223.1 GCA_937974465.1 uncultured Lysobacterales bacterium
CAGAGCCATCAGCAATTTCGTCCCAGACCGTTTTTTCACCATCCAGGCTGTCCCGGCTCTGGTCTACATAGGCCAGTTCGACAGTCGAGCCTATGGTGATTTTTCCGCTGTCAGGCGTTTCACTCCCTGTCAGCATCTTGAAAAGTGTGGATTTACCAGCGCCGTTGCCACCGATAACCCCGACAATGCCGCCACGTGGCAACTTAAAACTGAGATCCGCTATCAACAAACGATCACCGAATCCCTTGCTGATATTTTCTATCTCAATGACCTGGTCGCCAAGCCGCGGTCCGGGTGGAATATAAATTTCCCGTGTTTCATTCTGCTTTTGGTAATCACGGCTGCTCAGTTCTTCAAAGCGTTGTAACCTGGCTTTGCTCTTGGCACGGCGGCCTTTCGGATTTGCCCGTACCCACTCCAGTTCATCGCGGATTGCCCGCTGGTGGGCCTTCTCGCTGCGTTCTTCATGTTGAAGGCGCTGCTCCTTCTGATCCAGCCATGAGGAGTAGTTTCCTTTCCAGGGAATGCCATGGCCACGATCCAGTTCGAGTATCCATTCCGCGGCATTGTCGAGAAAGTATCGATCATGGGTGACCGCAACCACCGTACCGGGGAACTCTGTCAGGAACCTTTCCAGCCAGCCTACAGACTCCGCATCGAGATGGTTGGTTGGTTCATCAAGTAATAGCATGTCGGGGCTGGCCAGCAGCAGCCGGCAAAGCGCGACCCGGCGCCTTTCTCCGCCTGAAAGATGCCCGATCTTGTCATCCCACGGTGGCAAGCGCAGGGCGTCCGCGGCGATTTCCAGCGTCCGTTCAAGCTCCCAGCCATTGTTTGCTTCAATGGCCTCCTGCAATTCTGCCTGCTGTTGCAGCAGGTCATTCATCTCCTCATCGCTCATCGGTTCGGCAAACCTGAGACTGACCTCATCAAATTTTTGTAGTAATTCCCTGGTCTCGGACACACCTTGCTCAACCGTTTCACGTACGCTCAGAGCATCCTCAAGATCGGGCTCCTGTGGCAGGAAGCCGATGCGTATACCCGGCTGCGGGCGAGCCTCACCCTCGTACTCTGTATCTACACCCGCCATGATCCGGAGCACGGTTGATTTACCGGCACCGTTGAGTCCAAGTACACCAATTTTGGCGCCCGGGAAGAATGACAGGGAGATATCTTTGATGATGGTGCGATTGGGTGGCACGGTTTTGCTCACGCCAATCATGGTATAGATGTATTGAGCCATAATTGATTCCAACAGGAGGTCAATGGCGGATAACAGGATTCGCCATTTGACTGGTGCCGGAATTATCTATCATGAGAACCTCCGACGCCAGCGCCTGGCGATATGTTTCCATGCGATAAAAAGCGCAATCCGGGGCAATTTTTCTGCCTCTGAAATCAACCCATTGCTTCAACAAATGATAGAATTAGCAGTTACATTCTCACTTTACCCATTACAGGAACGAACATGTTTGACGACAGTTTTGGCATTAAGGAATTTGACAGCGAAGTAGCGGCAGCGATCGCAAGTGAAGAGCAGCGTCAGGAAGATCATATTGAACTAATTGCCTCGGAAAACTATGTTAGCCCGCGGATTATGGAAGCCCAGGGTTCGGTATTGACCAATAAGTATGCGGAAGGATACCCGGGCCGTCGTTACTACGGTGGATGTGAATATGTCGATATCGCCGAAAAACTGGCGCAGGAGCGGGTAAAACAACTGTTTGGTGCACACTATGCCAATGTTCAGCCACATTCCGGTTCACAAGCCAATGCCGCTGCATACATGGCACTCCTGGCGCCGGGTGACACCCTGCTGGGAATGAATCTTCAGCATGGTGGCCACCTGACACACGGATCAAAGGTCAATTTTTCAGGGCGTTTATTCAATGCGGTTACCTATGGGATTGACCAGGAAACCGGCGCGATAGACTACGATGAAATGCAATCAATCGCGGAAGAGAGTCAACCGAAGTTGCTGATAGGTGGTTTTTCTGCCTACTCACGAGTTGTCGATTGGAAAAGGATGCGCGAGATTGCCGACTCGGTTGGCGCATATTTCCTGGTCGATATGGCCCATGTTGCAGGCCTTGTTGCCGCCGGTGTTTACCCCAGCCCTATGCCACATGCGCACGTTGTTACATCAACGACCCACAAGACCCTGCGGGGACCCAGAGGTGGAATCATCCTCGCACAGGAAAATGAAGCCATTGAGAAAAAACTCAATTCCCTGGTCTTCCCTGGAACCCAGGGTGGTCCGCTGATGCATGTGATTGCTGCAAAGGCCGTGGCTTTCAAAGAAGCCCTCGACCCGAGCTTTATCGAGTATCAAAAACAGGTGGTTGCCAATGCGAGGGTCATGGCGGACATCATGATAGACCGTGGCTACCGGATAGTTTGCGGGGGCACTGATAATCACCTGTTCCTGGTTGACCTGATTGGTCGTGAATACACCGGCAAAGATGCAGAAGAGGCTTTGGGGCGCGCGAATATAACGGTGAATAAAAACACCGTACCGGGTGAGCCACGTTCACCGTTTGTGACCTCCGGTCTGAGGTTGGGTACGCCAGCTATCACGACCCGTGGCTTTGATGAAAATGATTGCAGTGTTTTGGCGGGGATTATCTGTGACGTGCTTGATCATGCTGGCGATGCAACAGCAGAGGCACAAGCACGTGAGTCAGCACTGGCCTTGTGCCGTAAACACCCTGTTTACCGAGGATAACCGGGTATATGTGGTGTCCTTTTTGTAATCATGATGATACGCGGGTGGTGGATTCGCGGATAACCGGCGATGGCATGCAGATTCGACGTCGCCGTGAGTGTTCCAGCTGCGCCTCGCGATTCAACACCTACGAAACACCCGAGCTGATTGCGCCGAGGGTTATCAAGGCTGATGGTGTCCGCGAGAGTTTTTCCGAGGATAAGCTGCGTAACGGTATGCTCAGGGCCCTGGAAAAAAGACCGGTTGAGACCCGCGAGGTGGAGCGTGCGATTCGCTCTTTGTTGCGCGAGATTCGGAGTGTTGAAGAAGCCGAGATTCCCAGTAGCCTGATTGGCGAGTGGGTCATGCGGGAGCTAAGTCTGCTGGACCAGGTGGCCTATGTCAGGTTTGCATCTGTTTATCGCCGCTTCGAAGATGTGCAGGCTTTTCGTGATGAAATTGAAAAGCTGGAAAATGAACACCCTGGAAAGCTTGATGAACGGCAGATATCTCTTCTGAAGAATCAAGCTCGTGAAAAGAAGCGCTAGTGTTTGCTCATTTGAATATTGGCACTATTGTGCGCGGCAGACCATCTCAGCAAACAGCTGCGCGCGACTTGTTTTACCTGGGCTCGCCGGAATATATTTTTCATGAGTTATAGCGAATTCGATCACCAGTGCATGGCTGAAGCAATGCTGCTGGCGCGGCGTGGTTTGTGGACTACCCATCCAAATCCGCGGGTAGGTTGTGTTATCACCCAGAATCGCCAGGTCGTTGGTCGTGGTTGGCATGTAAAGGCCGGTGAGGCGCATGCGGAAGTTCACGCGCTGATGGAGGCCGGTGATAAAAGCGTGGGAGGTACAGCCTATGTAACGCTGGAACCCTGCGGTCACACGGGTCGAACCAAGGCGTGCGTGGATGCGCTCATTACCGCAGGCGTTCAGCGGGTGGTCTGTGCGATGGAAGACCCTAACCCTGAGGTTAGTGGCGCCGGCATAGAGCGGCTGCAAAAAGCCGGTATTAAAGTGCAATCAGGCCTGATGTCACATGAGGCTGAGGAGTTGAACCCCGGTTTCCTGTCACGTATGCGCCGCGGTCGGCCATTTGTACGGATCAAGCTGGCACAGAGTATTGACGGCCACATCGCATTGTCGAGTGGTGAAAGTCAATGGATCAGCGGCCCGGAATCCCGTTCTGACGTACAGAAATGGCGCGCGAGATCAGATGCAATCCTGACGGGTGTTGGTACGGTTATCGCCGATAATCCTTCTCTGAACGTGCGCATGGAAGCCTGCTCGAGGCAACCATTGCGGGTGATCGCTGACAGCCGTTGGAGCACACCAGCCGATGCGCGCATATTTGGCCTGTCCGGCAAGGTAATGATTGCAGGGTTGGCAGATGCATCACGGCCGGATGCCCTGGCTGAAGGCAGCGCGGAATACCTTTCATTGCCCGCGCGTGCCGGGCGTGTGGATCTGGAGGTTCTGTTGCTAGAGTTGGGTAAACGGGAAATTAATGAAGTCCAGGTTGAGGCTGGTGCAACGCTTTGCGGTGCGCTCTTGCAACAGGGCCTGGTTGATGAACTGTTGATCTACCAGTCGCCGGTCCTGTTGGGCGGTGGGGCTGTTAGCCCATTTGCAGCCCCGCGCCTTGATAAAATGGTTGATCGAGTCCATTTGGAATGGATAGATTCACGGCGGGTAGGAAAGGATTTACGGCTCCGTCTGAAACCGGTTTATAAGGAAGGCTGATGTTTACTGGAATAGTTGCTGCAACTGGTAGATTAAGATCGCGGGAATCGTTCAACGGCGATTTACGCATTCGCTTTGAGGTTCCCGAAGAATTGATGGCCGGGTGCAAGGTCGGTGACAGCATTTGTGTATCCGGATGCTGCCTGACGATGCTGGACCCGGATGCAACCGGTTTTAGCGCGGATTTATCGGTGGAGACACTCGACAAGACCAGCCTGGGCGCTCGTCGCGAAGGCGATAGTGTAAATCTCGAATTGGCCATGCGGGCATCCGATCGCCTGGGCGGGCACCTGGTGTCCGGCCATGTTGATGGCCTGGCAACATTGGTCTCGAGAGAAGGTGATGCCCGATCAGAAAGGTTTTTATTTGAAGCAGAGCAGCACCTGGCCCGATATATTGCACCCAAAGGTTCCGCATGCCTCGACGGTGTTAGCCTGACAGTCAATGACGTGGAAGATAACCGCTTTTCTATTTGTGTCATACCACATACGCTGGTTGTGACCACCCTGGGCAGTTTGTCGCCCGGCGAACAGGTAAATTTGGAAGTGGATTTGATTGCACGCTACCTGGACCGCCTGAACCAGTATGATCACCCGGACGAGATTGGCGCCTAGTTCAGTCGACAGGAACAACACTTGATGAAATTGAATACCATTCCCGAACTGATTGAAGACATTCGTAATGGCCGCATGATTGTGCTGATCGATGATGAGGACAGGGAGAATGAGGGTGACCTGGTCATGGCAGCGTCCAAGGTTCGTCCTGAAGATGTCAATTTCATGTCCCACCACGGGCGTGGCTTGATCTGTATGCCGATTACACGCGAGCGATGCGAGCAGTTAAATCTGCTGCTCATGGTTAACAAGAATGAAGCACGTTTTGCCACCAATTTCACCGTGTCTATCGAGGCGGCAGAGGGCATAACAACCGGAATATCGGCCTACGACCGGGCCCATACGATAAGAACAGCCGCGCTACCTGATGCTGGCCCTGCAAACATTTCTCAACCTGGCCATGTGTTTCCATTGATGGCACAGCCTGGCGGGGTATTGACCAGGGCTGGTCATACCGAAGCAGGCGTAGACCTGGCCATGTTGTCAGGGCTGGAACCCGCAGCCGTTCTGGTTGAGATACTGAATGAAGATGGCAGCATGGCAAGAAGGCCACAGCTGGAGGCTTACGCGGAAAAGCATGGCCTGAAAATTGGGACGATCGCGGATCTGATCCGGTACCGACTTGAAAATGAACACTCGGTCGAGTGCCTGTCAACCCACGAGGTAGATACTGAGTTCGGGCCATTCCGCTTACTGACCTACAAGGATAGTATCAATCATGACCTTCACCTGGCGCTGTTAAAAGGTGAGGTTAATCCTGAAAAGCCGATGCTGGTGAGGGTGCACGTGCAAAACCCGCTGTCTGATGTGCTGGGTATAAAGCGCAACGATTTTGGTTTACCGCTCAGATTGGCGATGGCTGAAATCGCACGTCAGGGTGAGGGCATGGTCCTCGTGCTGGGCGGACATGAAGATGATGAAGCATTGCTCAGGCGAATTCAGGAACAGCCCGAACCCAATGTCTCAAGTTCAGGGGACAGCAGGCAATCGAGTGAATTGAGAACCTATGGTATTGGTGCGCAGATCATCGTTGATATGGGAATTCGAAAAATGCGGGTACTCAGTGCTCCCAAGCGCATGACAGGTCTTGCCGGTTTTGGCCTTGAGGTGGTTGAGTACGTCGATAGCGGGGCAGGGGCAGAATCACGGGGTGGAGATAAAGAAAATGAATGAATTACCACTGGAGATACCTGAAAGGGTATGTCATATCGCCATCGTTGCAGGTGAGTTTAATCATTTCATCACCCAGCAACTGGTTGACGGTGCTTTAGATGCCTTGAATCGGAATGGCGTCCCGGAGTCCAACATTACACTCGCCTGGGTACCCGGTGCGTTTGAGTTGCCGCTTGCAGCCAATGCCTTTGCCAGTGGTGGCCGGCATGATGCAGTGATAGCCCTCGGTGCTGTTATCCGCGGTGGCACGCCACACTTTGATTATGTCGCAGGCGAATGCAGCCGGGGCCTGGCCCAGGTTGGCCTCACACATAACCTGCCTGTTATTTTTGGCGTTTTGACCACCGACAACATTGATCAGGCACTTGAACGTGCCGGTTCAGGTGCCGGCAACAAAGGGTTTGATACGGCCATTGCGGCGTTACAAATGATTGGTTTACTGGATCGAATCCATGCCGAGTAAACCTGAAAGCAAGTTTGAATTCCGTCGCCGCGCCCGTCGCCGCGCCTTGCAGGCTTTGTACCAGTGGCACCTGACCGGTATGGACGTTGGTGCAATACTGGCCCAATTCCGTGAAGAGCAGGATTTCAGTAACGTTGATACGGAGTTGTTCGCAACCCTCGTCAGAAAAGTCACTGTTGGGCAGTCGGATATCGATGAAAAGATCGAACCATACCTTGATCGGCCATTGGCGCAGCTGGACATAATAGAACACGTGATTCTTAGCATTGCCACCTATGAGCTATTGCACAGCATGGAAGTACCGCACCAGGTTGTCATTGATGAAGCCGTGAACCTGGCCAAACAATTTGGTGCTGAGCAAGGGCATAGTTTCATCAACGGTGTGCTCGATAAGGCAGCCAAAGAGTGGCGTGACCCGGCAAACTTTTCGCCATTTACATCAGCGTAATAAGACGGTCGTGACCATATGAAGGAGTTTCAGCTGATTCAACAGATTCAGCAGGGACTGTCCGTGTCTGCGGCTGATAATCTGCAGTCAGGAGTGATACTCGGCATTGGGGATGATGCTGCCGTAGTTGAGGTGCCCGCCGGTCGCCATTTGGTGGCGGCAACCGATACTTTGAATGCCGGTGTACATTTTCCTGTCGCTACCCTGCCTTTTGATATTGCCTACAAATGCCTGGCAGTTAATTTGAGTGACATGGCGGCAATGGGTGCGATTCCACGTTGGGCACTGCTGTCCCTGTCACTGCCCGAGGCCGGTCAACAATGGGTCATGTCCTTCATCGATGGTTTTAATTCATTGGCGAACAACCATGGAGTGGTATTGATCGGTGGTGATACCACCCACGGACCCCTGTCAGTGAGTCTGACTGCGTTGGGACTGGTCAAACCGGGTATGCAACTCGTACGTCATGGTGCCAAACCGGGTGACCTGCTCGTGGTTTCAGGAACCGTCGGTGGTGCCGCAAGGGTGCTGGACCTTTTGCAACAGGATGCTGATTCACAAGCCGGGGGCGATTTAAAAGACAGGCGCTTGCTGGACCGGCCGGTGCCAAGGGTTGAGCTTGGACAATGCCTGCCAGGCTATGCAACTTCCTGTATCGATATTTCCGATGGCTTGCTGGCAGACCTTGGGCACGTACTTGCGGCATCAAGCTGTGGTGCCAGCATTGTTCTGGAAAAGTTACCCGGTGATGAAATTCTTAACGGTCTTGAGAATCATCTAAAATGGAATTACCAGTTATCCGGCGGTGATGATTATGAACTGCTGTTTACCCTGCCGCCGGAGCACCGGGAAATGTTGAATACCTGGAGTCACCGGTCAGCTGTTGAATTGAGCATTATCGGCCAGATTGAAGAACAACCCGGAATCCGTTGTACGACCCTTACCGGTGAACGCTTCGACCCGCAACAGGCCGGTTTCGAGCACTTTCAAAAAAATGATGAGCCCCATGGAACAAGATAAGCCCGTTCATGATCGCCCAACGTTAAAAGAAGTCGTTTTTGGCACACCATCAGGTTTTCTGGCTTTTGGCTTTGGCTCCGGGTTATCCCCGGTCGCGCCCGGAACCATGGGCACACTGGTTTCTGTTCCCTTTGTATTTGCGCTGCAAGCCCTGGGCCCTGAAGCCTTTTGGATTGCCCTGGTTTTGCTGTTCCTCGTTGGAGTCAGCCTGTGTGAGAATGTCAGTCAAAAACTGGGTGTACACGACCATGGCGGTATAGTTTGGGATGAAATGGTTGGCTACTGGCTGGCCACCGCATTCGTACCGCTTCAATGGCCATGGTTATTGGCCGCATTTGTATTATTCCGTTTTTTCGATATTTTAAAGCCGTGGCCCATTCGCCAGCTTGATAAAGCGGTGGGCGGTGGCTTTGGCATCATGATTGATGACATCGCCGCTGCAGTCTTCACCATGGTAATCCTGGGCCTGGTGCAGGTTTGGTAGGTG
>CALJWY010000224.1 GCA_937974465.1 uncultured Lysobacterales bacterium
CATAGGCACTCTTTTAGCGGTTTTCATGATCCGCTTCAAGTTTAATTGGTTTGGGTTTCTGTTTTGGGACTCGGTTACCCGGAGGAGATCCCCGCCTGCGCGGGGATGACGGTGCCAATAGGTTGATGGTGCCAGGGCGGAGAAGGTCCCCGCCTGCGCGGGGACGACGGGACTTATGGGTTAATGGTGTTACGCGGGGATGACGCTCCTTCGCAGGGATGACGCTCCTTCGCGGGGATGACGCTCCTTCGCGGGGATGACGGTTTTGCGGAACTAACTCTTGGCAACGTCATCCCGGAAATGCGGAGCATTGTCCGGGATCTCCTTGTCCTGACTGTGTATTAAAAAACTAACTGGTAGGAATAATCAACTCACGACCGACATGAATTACATCACCACGCAGCTTATTGGCGCTACGCAGGCTGTTGAGGCTGACGCTGTATCGATTGGCGATTCCTCCCAGGGTATCGCCACGCGAAACAACGTGTTTTGAGGCGGTGCGGTTGGCAGCGATCCATGTACCGGGCGGTGGGCTGGAATAAAAATAGTCACGCACACCGCGGCTGATGGCCTTCGCCATATTCTGCTGAAACTCTTTCTCTGTCAGGCGTTTTTCTTCACGGGGGTTACTGATGAAGGCCGTTTCAACCAGGACGGAAGGTACATCCGGTGACTTGAGCACCATGAAGTTGGCATGGCCGACATGATTTTTATGGGTCTTTCCGTTACGTTTGAGTGCGCTCAGAATGTCGCCTGCAACCTTGTTACTGGCTTCGCGGGTCGCGCTTTGCGACAAGTCCAGTAATACCGATGCCAACATGTCATCCTTGTCACTCAGCGTTACACCACCCACCAGGTCGGATGCATTCTCACTATCGGCCAACAGGCGCGCAAACTCACTACTGGCGCCACGTGCTGATAGAACAAAGACCGAACTGCCCTGCACGCTACGCTTGTTGAATGCATCCGCATGGATAGAGACAAATAAATCCGCCCTCGCCTTGCGTGCTTTTTCATAGCGACCCCGTAGCGGAATGTAATAATCGCCATCACGGGTCAATACGCCTTGCATACCCGGCTCGGCATCTATGGCTTTCTTGAGTTCCCTGGCTATCCGTAAAACAACGTCCTTTTCACGGGTTTTTTTCTGACCAATGGCGCCCGGGTCCTCGCCACCGTGACCGGCATCAATAGCGATCACCACGTCGCGATTGGGTTTGTTGATGTCGGTCAGGTGCTTAACCTGGGAAGATTGTTGGGTGCCCGATTTGGCAAAAAGATCGATAACCAGGCGGTGACTGTATTGAGCGGTGGGGTCAAGTAAAAAACTCTTTAATCCAGCAGCTTCCTTCAGATCAAACACCACTCTCAAGGTTTGTTTATCCGGGTTACCGTAACGTACCCCGGTAATAACCCCCGAGTGCTCTGCGTCGAGATCCAGTGGGGTCTCAATGGACGAACCCTTTAAATCAACCACGATCCGATGTGGGTTTTCGAGGGTAAAAAGCTTGTAGGATGTTTTGCGGTCAAGGTCCAATACCGCGCGGGTTTTGACTGGATCAGCCCACACACGGAAGCCACTCACCTCTGCGGCCATTGCCTGCAGCGAGGTCAGTAAAAGCACGGCTACTATTAGAGCGCGTTTGCTCACTGGTTCCCAAACCTCAAGGTCACACCTCCATGTCGTACATATAATGATGAATTGCTTTTCGCGAAAAAGCAAGAGTTTGT
Organism: uncultured Lysobacterales bacterium; assembly: GCA_937974465.1. GTDB lineage: Bacteria > Pseudomonadota > Gammaproteobacteria > Xanthomonadales > SZUA-36 > SZUA-36. The sequence continues at coordinate 1,732 of CALJWY010000224.1, forward strand.
GATTAAAAACCGTAAGATATAGAGATCAGCTAAAGCAGATAATTAAGTAGTGATTTACTCCATGGAGTAACTTCGGCATGACGGACGCTTAATCCAGATCATGCCGAATCCCATGGATTTGTTCAGAGGTTCGCCAGCTTGTGTGCTAGTGCTGCTGGTGTTTGGGCGCGCCAGTGCAGTGCCCGGCCCTCCCCTGCATAGGAAAACTCAAATTTGAAGTCCGGCTCAGAAAACCAGTGCCCGCCCCTTTCCGGCCACTCTATTAACAGGATGGTCTGATCATCGAGCATATCGGCCACGCCGAGGAATTCCAGCTCATCCGGATCACCAATCCGGTACAGATCCATGTGTATGACCTGCAGTGATTCAAGCTGATATTGTTCCAGCAACCCGTAAGTGGGGCTTTTAACCCTGCCCTGGTGGCCCAGCGCATGAATCAGGGCACGCGCAAATGTTGTCTTGCCTGCCCCCAGGTCACCAACCAGCCAGATGATCAACGGCGCCTGGATTCGTTCGGCAAACTTTTGTGCGAACGCATCAAGGTCCTGCTCCCGTGGAAAGGACAGCTGTCCCTGCTCATGGCTTTTTCTTTGCTGAACCTCTTCGATGACTCCGGTCATAACCCGACCTGCCTCCACACGCTGCTTAACTGCCCAATTATATCCCCGGCGATCAGGGCTGTTTCACCATGGACACCGGCTGCAAAATCACCGGCTGCAGCATGCACAAGCACGCCCACCCAGGCTGCATCAAAGCAACCATGCCCCTGCGCCAGCAGTGCTGCAACAACACCCGTAAGCACATCACCGCTACCAGCAGTTGCCATACCAGGGTTGCCCAACGGGCAGATCGCATATTGCCCGACGGTATCGGTAATAACTGTCCCGCAACCCTTCAGAATGACGACAGCGCCAAATTTTGCAGAAAGACTTTGCGCCGATGTCACCCGATCCTGCTGTATCTCGGTCACACTGCAACCCAGCAAACGCGCCGCTTCAGCCGGATGTGGTGTAAGGATCCAGTTGCCACGAGCCAACCCTTCATTGTTGGAAAGTTGTGACAGCACATTCAATCCGTCCGCATCCAGTACCAACGGGGCTTGCGATTCATAACAGGCCAGCAACAATGATTTTGACCATTGCGCTGTACCCAGGCCAGGGCCGACGGCGATGACCGTATCACTACCGGGTATTGCTGGCAGTTCGCCATTGGCAGCAACGGCCTTGACCATCAGTTCGGGCCGACCGAGATTGACCAGGTCAGCGTGGCGCTCGTCGGTCACCAGTGTGACCCTGCCGGCACCGCTCCGCAGCGCCGCTTCCCCACACAGGCGGATGGCGCCACTCATACCCTTGATTCCACCCACGGCATACACATGCCCAAAACTGCCCTTGTGCGAGTTTTGCAACCTGGGTTTGAGGACTGTGGTCAAGGCTTCCACCGATAGCAAGCGGCCACCTTTATCCAAACAATGTTTGGATGCCTGCGGCGGAATCGCCAGGTCGTTGAACGAAATGGATCCACAATAATCGGGGCCATCTGCGGTATACATGCCACGTTTGTGGCCAACAAAGGTAATCGTGTGCTGTGCCCGTACCGCGTCACCCATCACGCAACCGGTATCGGCATTCAAACCGGATGGGATGTCGATGGCGACCCGCGGACAATCCAATTGATTGACATAATCGATGGCCTGGCGAATGTCACCGGTAACCTCACGGTCGATACCGGTACCAAGCATGGCGTCGAGCGCAAGATCGAAACAAGCATCATCAGGCAACGGCCAGGATGCGGTCTCGCCACCCGTTGCCTGCCAGTCCAGCCAGGCTTGCGCGGCATCACCACGTAGCTTCTCCGGGTCGGCCAGGGAGCATACTGTTACCTGCATACCGGCCTGCGCTGCCAATCTCGCCACCACGTAACCATCGCCACCGTTATTACCCGGTCCACACATGATCAGCCAGTGGCCCGCAGTCGGGAAACGACTGCTAACCGCCTCCATTACCGCTTCGCCAGCACGACACATCAGGGTGTACCCGGGAATATCCAATTCATGAATCGCGGCATAATCGATCCCGCGAACCTGCTCGGCGGTATACAATTTGTTACTGGAATCAGCCATAACGCCATTATAACGGTGAATCACCCTGTGAACCTCCCCAAAAACAGACAAAACAAGCACGAAAAGAAGGTCGACCTGGATACGCTGGTTGGCCAGATCCAGTCTTGGGGCGAGCAACTCGGTTTCCAGCAGGTGGGTATCAGCGATATTGACCTGGATGCGCATGAAGAGCGCCTGGCCGCCTGGTTGCAGCAAAACTATCATGGCGACATGGATTATATGCAGCGTCACGGCAGCTTACGCAGCCACCCGGAGGAACTGCACACGGGTACCATCCGGGTTATTTCGGCGCGCATGGACTACCTGCCGGAAACATCGTCAGAGGTCGAAGATTTACTTAAACAACCCGCCAAGGGCGTGGTGTCACGTTACGCGCTTGGGCGTGATTACCACAAAATGATGCGCAAACGCCTGCAATCACTGGCCCGGCAAATCGAACAACACGCAGGACCGATGGGTTACCGGGTTTTTGTGGATTCCGCTCCGGTGCTTGAAAAGGCCCTCGCTGAAAAAGCCGGGCTGGGCTGGATCGGCAAACATACCAACCTTATTAACCGCCAGGCCGGCAGCTGGTTTTTCCTGGGTGAAATTTTCACTGACCTTCCCCTACCCACAGGTGAGCCGGTGGAAAATCATTGCGGTGATTGCACAAAATGTATCGATATCTGCCCGACGCAGGCCATTGTCGCCCCATACAAGCTTGACGCCAGGCGTTGTATTTCCTACCTGACCATAGAACTCAAGGACAGTATCCCCGAAGAATTCAGATCGCAGATGGGCAACCGCATCTACGGATGTGATGACTGCCAACTGGTTTGCCCCTGGAACCGATTTGCCCGGTTCACCGCAGAGGCCGATTTTGCGCCCCGCCATGGCCTTGATACACCCGGGTTAATCGAGTTGTTTGAATGGACCGAGCAGCAATTTCTGGAGCGCACACAAGGCAGTGCAATACGCCGTATCGGGCACCATCGCTGGCTGCGAAATATTGCCGTAGCGCTGGGTAATGCACCCACCACGGCAGCCGTTATCGAAGCGCTACATAGCCGTTCACAACACGACTCACCCATGGTGCGGGAGCACATCCAGTGGGCCCTTTATCAGCACCGGGCCATGCAGCAGGAATGACTTGAAAGCACCGGGCTCAATCACAATTGCGCGTGTCGCCAAAGCAGGTGCTGGTAAAACCCGATAAATATATTTTATGTCATTATTTTCAGCTATTTACACAGCGGAAATAATAAGGTATACGGGTTGAATTCAAGCCGGCAAACGATGAACTTTTCAGAAATACCAAAGAAAATCACTCACCACTCTTACCGCCCACATATCCGGTATGATATTCTTGCGCGGTTCAGTTAAAGACCCAGAATTAAAGACCCGATTTCAGGAGATTCATTCGATGACCATGATGGAAAAGTTAAATGCCATGCGTGCCCATGGCGGAGCGATTCAGACCGTTGGCCTGGATGACGCCACCTTGCAGCGGTTTGCAAGTGAAGACGAGCGACTTGGCACGGCAGTGGACGCCGCTTATACCGCGTTCCTTGGCCTGCTGGAAGACGAGCCTGAAATGATGGCGCTGTCTGAAAAAGACCTGGTTGCGGCCATCCAAAAGGGATTTGTTAACTTTTATCCGATGGATGCAGTCAATCCTTACGTCACGTTATCCGGCGCCGGACCGTGGATCGTCACGTCCCGTGGCGCGGTCCTGTACGAATGCGGTGGCTACGGAATGCTGGGTTTTGGTCATGCCCCTGCCGCCATCCTGGAAGCCATGAACAAGCCACATATGATGGCAAACATCATGACACCGTCTTTTGCCCAGAAGCGCCTCGTTGAAGCCTTACAAAAAGAAATTGGACACACCCGTGGGGCGTGCCCGTACGAGCGTTTCTTCTGTCTGAACAGCGGCTCAGAGTCGGTCACGCTGGCTGCTCGTATTTCTGACATCAATGCCAGAATATCCACCGATCCGGGTGGCAGACATGCCAGCAAGCCGATCCGTATCCTCGCGCTGAAAAGCGGTTTTCATGGTCGTACCGATCGCCCGGCACGGTATTCTGACTCTACCCGCGAAGCCTATTGCAAACACCTTGCAAGTTTCCGTGACCAGGACAACCTGCTGACGGTTGAACCCAATAACATCGAGCAACTGGAACAGGTTTTTGATTATGCCGAAAAAAACCAGTTGTTCATCGAGTCATTCTTCATCGAACCGGTTATGGGTGAAGGCAATCCGGGCCAGGCGATCACACCGGAGTTCTATACCCGTGCACGTGAATTAACCCGTGAACATGGCGCCCTCTTGCTGGTTGATTCAATCCAGGCTGGCCTGCGCGCCCATGGCGTTCTGTCGATCTGCGATTACCCCGGCTTTGAAAAGCTCGATGCACCCGATATGGAAAGCTATTCCAAGGCATTGACCGGCGGTCAGTACCCCTTATCCGTATTGGCATTGAGCGCCAATGCCGCTGAGCTTTATCGTGCCGGTGTCTATGGCAACACCATGACAAGTAACCCACGGGCCCTGGATATTGCGGTTGCTGCATTGAGTAGCATCACACCTGAACTGCGGCAGAATGTTGAAGACCGTGGCAAGGAGCTTTTTGACAAGCTGCTTGCACTTCAGGAGGAACTGGGCGGTGCCATTACCAAGGTACAGGGTACCGGGCTTCTGGCCAGCGCTGAGCTCGACCCCGAGGTTTATAGAAATTATGGTTTCAACTCTACCGAAGAGTACATGCGCACCCATGGTGTGAATGTCATCCATGGTGGCAGCAAAGCCCTGCGCTACACACCGCCGTTTGACATTAGCAGCGCAGAAGTAGACCTGATTGTGGAGGTGACCCGCGATTCGATTGTCAATGGTCCGAAGAAAGAAAGCACACAAACGGAGGCTTCCAGCGAAGCTGCGTGATGCCTGTATCACCTTTAAGCATTCGATTTGGCGCCGCCTTTGCGGCGCTTTTTGTATCGGTATGCGCTACCGGCAAACCGGCCGGGGAATCGTTACAATCCTATTTTAAGGATTATGATTATTGCGCCCTGATTCTAAGCCGCAACCGTTACGATGAGACAATGACAGAAGCCGGTACGCAGCAATGTCAGCAGGCGTTATCGCCCTGCTCTACGTTTAAAATCCCGAATGCGTTGATTGGCCTGCAAACCGGTGTTGTTTCGGGGCCTGATCACGTCAAGCAATGGGATGGAACAGAAAGATCGCGAAAGGTCAGCAATCAAGACCACAGCATGCAGACAGCCATCACCGAATCCATCCCCTGGTATTTTCAGGACCTCGCGCGTGATGTGGGCGAACAACCCATGGCAAGCTGGCTTGCGCGATTGGATTATGGCAACCAGGATATCAGCGGCGGGATTGACCGGTTCTGGTTGGGAAGCAGCCTGAAAATCAATGCGCACGAGCAACTCGGTATTATTAAAGGTCTTTGGCACGGATCGTTGCCGTTCAAACCGGATTACCAGGCAGCTGTGCGGGATATGCTGATCCAGGAAAGTGACCTCAATGGTGTTCTGCATGGCAAGACCGGCAGTTGCCGCGGTGACGGTGAGCAATCCCAACCCGACCATGGCTGGTTTATCGGCTGGGTGGATTGGAGGCAGGTTTCCAGAAGGGATCCGGCCACGACTTTTTTTGTTATCAACATCAGTGGGTCTGATGCCTGGGGCTCAGAAGCCAGGACAATCGCACTGCAAATTCTGCAGGATTTACAAGCAGGCCCGGCCAGCAAACACTCAACGGAGAAATAAGACAATGGCACATATGCAGCCGCTGCCAGCGGAAACCACCCCGGAACTTAAGGATGACTTCGAGATTTTTGACAGGATCCTGGGTTTTGTTCCCAACAGTCTGCTGACCATGCAACGCCGGCCCAAGATGGTCAAAGGCTTTGGTGAATTAACCAAGGGCGTGATGGATCCCGATGGCGCCGTTGATCTGGGCCTGATGCGGCTGATTGCCCATTTCTCCAGCCGTGCGGCCGGCTGCCAGTATTGTGAGGCCCATTCGCTGGTGGCAGCTAAAATTCATGATATCCCACAGGAAAAACTGGATGCCATCTGGGAATACCAAACCAGCCCGCTGTATACCGAGGCCGAACGTGTGGCACTTGATTTCGCCATGGCGGCAGGAGCAGTACCCAATGCGGTCGATGCCGAACTTTTTTCCCGCATGAAACAACACTGGAATGAAGACCAGATCGTGCAGATCCTCGGCGCAGTTTGCCTGTATGGTTTTCTGAATCGCTGGAATGATTCTATGGCGACCGACCTTGAAGAATCTCCACGTGATATGGGTGAGAAGGTTCTTGCCAAAGGTGGCTGGACAGGCGGCAAACACGTCTAGCCCGCCTATGGCACCCGCAGGCTAAAAAAACCGCAGCCAGGCAGGAGAGGTTAGCCTGGTCAGGGCCTGCTAAGTGCTAACAGGCCCTAGAGTAACGCCCGGCGACTTTAATTCAAAAATCCTGCAAGGATGTGCGGCATCACCAGCAATCCCGCCAACATCAATGCGCCACCGATCACGTTTGCGATGATTCTGAGCGCTTGCCCTGCAACAGATACTCGCTCCTCGTAGACATCATCGTTGACGGCTGAATCCGGCAGATCGGCACCTTGCATCGCGACCACTCGCGTGGCCTGAGAGTGAAATCGAATGGGGGTGACTGCGTGTGAAACTGCCCTTTGCATACCTGTTCTCCTGTTCGTTGAAGTACAGGAGAACACAGGTTGTTCTCAAATCATGAGAAGACAAAATAATCGAGGGAACCGCTGGAGCGTGGCCCCTCCTACAAGTCGTATATTGCGGCGGCCTTACTGGCAGATTCGGCCACGGCATCACGCAGAAAAGCAGGTGATAAGACTTCAACCTCGGAGCCATAACGAAGGATATCCATCACCAGTTCACGAGCACTGCTGAAGGGGAGCTCAAGTGTCCAGGCGCCCTCCTCGTCATAGGAGCCTTTTTGATCAGGATGCCATTGCTCTTCTGCAACCCAACGCGACATTTCAGGAGTGAATTTCAGCATCGCGGTGTTATCTGCCGGGCCGGAAAAGATTCCATAGGAACGGTCAAAATGCTCGGCCATCACCTTGTCTGATATTTCTTTGGCCGCGTTTTCAAGCAAGGCCTGGTCGCTGATGCGTTCGAGTGCAAAGCTTCTTAAGCCTTCGGCCTTGTGACACCAGGCATCCAGGTACCAGGAATTACGGTACTGTGTCAGCCGTTGCGGTGAGATATCCCGCTTACTGACATCATCCTTGCGCCGCCCGTGATAGGAGATATGCAATTGCTGGCGGCCAATCAGCGCGCCCATTACGTCCTGGAACAGATGCTGGGGGACAGCGCGTCCGGCCACCGACTGGATATGAATACGTGATTGTCCATCCTCTGCATTCACGCCCTTTTTTTGCAGCAAAGAGGAAATTCGTCCCTGGAGAGATTGCAACTCACCTTCCAGCAAGCCCGGCTGCACATTACCCAGTACCTGGCGGGCCGTCAGCAAAGCCTGCAATTCCGCCGGACTGATCCAGATGCCGGGCAATTCAAAGGGCTGATCATAACTGCGGTCGTAGAAAAACCCTCGGTTATCCTCATCCTGTTCCAGCGGTGCGCCCAGGTAGTCACGCAATTCCGCAACCAGGCGGTAGAGCGTCGCCTGCGAACACTCCAGCCGCTCCATCAGGTCCTGTCGCGAGATCGGCGTGCGCCGTTGGCTCAGGATATTATGTAGATGGTATAAGCGCTCTACCTTGGACATGGTTATACCTTACTGTGCAGCGATACGCGCCTCAATAAATTTGAGCGCTTTTTCGATGCCATCCAGGCTGCGTTGTTTACCCATTAGCCACATTGTTTTATCAATGGAGGGA
>CALJWY010000225.1 GCA_937974465.1 uncultured Lysobacterales bacterium
CGTTGATATACACCAGGCTGGCGTAGAGACTCTGACCGCCCCGGTCAGCCGGACGCTCGATACAACCCAGGTAAACCGCGATGGAGTGCTGCTCCGCCGCCCGGCAAACATCGGCCAGGTCGCCAGCGTCAATATCAACTGCCTGCGATGAGTAGTGAGCAAAAATGTCCTTCTGCACGCTGGAGTTAAACTCAGCGCCACCTGTCAGTTCAGGCCAGAACGGATAACCCGGCACCAGTGCCTCACCAAAAGCCACAAGCTGGCTACCTTGTTCCGCGGCCTCACGCATACAGCTAACGACTTTTTCCAGCGTCGCTTGGCGCTGCAACCAAACCGGTGCAATCTGCGCCAGTGAGACAACTAACTTGACCGAATCAACCATATTTAATTTTTCCCGAAATCACGATCGGTATTGTAAATGGTGCCACCGTTTTGCCTGTATTGTTCCAGCACCTGGACCGCCTCTGATCGCAGGACGCTGCATTGGACGACAATACCCCTGCGCTGTAGTGATCTGACCCAGTGATCCGGCTTGTCGCCCTCATCAAAACCCGAACTCTCCGCGTCTTTCTTTCGTGCCCCGCAAACCACGCTCTTTATTCCCGACCAGGGGAGTGCACCAAAACACATGGCACAAGGTTCGCAAGTGGTTACCAATTGAAGATTCTCAGGACGCGAAAGATCCCAGTGACCCAGTGCCGATTGCGCCAGGCTCAAGGCCACAATTTCGGCGTGCGCCATCGATAAGCCCGCCCTTGTAACGAGATTCAGTCCAACAGAAACCAGTTCTCCGGAACCCTCGTTGACGACCAGCGCAGCAAATGGTCCGCCGGTTTCGCGGCGCACATTTTCCGCTGCCAGGGCGATCGCCAGTTGCATACGCTGCGTATTTGTCTGCAGTGATTCCTGCCAGGAATCGAGAAATGAGTCGATCCACACGGGCAATTCAAAGCTGCAGTGTCTGTGAATACTCATGACCCGGGTTTAATGAAGTGTCGTTGCCGGTTTATTTCGAAAAGACAAACCCCGCTTGCAACCGATACGTTCAGGCTCTCGACCTGGCCAGCCATCGGTATGGAAACCAGGAAATCACATATTTCGCCGGTCAATCGCCGCAGACCCTGGCCTTCGCTGCCCATCACCAACGCCAACGGGCCTGTAAGATCCTTGTTGAACAGACTTTCACTTGCGGTATCGCTGGTTCCAACCAGCCAGATGCCACGTTTTTTCAGTGCCCGTAGCACCCGTGCCAGGTTGGTGGCCTGGATGATCGTCAGCACCTCAGCAGCGCCGCTGGCAGCCCGCCGCACCACCGGTGTGATGCCCGCGGAGCGGTCTTTGCAGATAATCACCAGGTTGACACCTGCAGCCTCTGCGGTGCGCAGGCAGGCACCGAGGTTGTGCGGGTCCTGAATACCATCCAGCACCAGCACCAGGGGCTCACCATCAATTTGATCCAGGATTGCGTCCAGGCGGCTCTCGGAAGCGATATTACTGGCCTTGAAGCCGGCTACCACTCCCTGGTGCCGTTGCCCGGCTGCCAGCGTATCCAGTTCTGATGAACGAACCCGGATAACCTTTACACCGGAGCCATGCGCCCTTGAATCCAGTTCAAGCAGACGCTTGTTTTTGCTGTCAGCAACGATTTTTATCCAGGTAACATCACTGGCCGTGGTCTTGAGTGCCGATGTTACCGCATGAATACCGATCAGTAATTGCTCGTCTGACGCCCGCATTTATTCAACCAGTTCAAAATCAATTTTTCGGTCATCCATATTGACCGCGATAACCCGGATACGGACACGATCAGACAATTGGAATACCCGGCCGGTGCGCTCACCCTTCATACGGTGGGCAACGGGGTCAAAATGATAGTAATCATTCGGCAGTCCGGTGACATGCACAAGACCGCTGATACGCCCATAATCGAGTTCTACGAACAGGCCAAAAGAGGTTACGCCGCTCACCATGCCATCGAACTCTTCGCCGATATGGGTCTCCAGGTAAGCACACTTCAAGCGGTCGATTACACCCCTTTCAGCCTCTTCTGCGCGCCGCGAGTTGTGTGAGCAGCGGGCGCATAGCTCGGACATAGCCTCTTTTGAATAGGGGTAACCGCTCGGCTCACCCTTTTGAATCAAGGCATGAATGGCCCGGTGCACCAACAAGTCAGGATAGCGCCTTATGGGTGATGTGAAATGCGTGTAGGCCTTGAGCGCCAGGCCAAAATGGCCTTCGTTACCCGGCTGATAGGCGGCCAGGCTTTGTGAACGTAACAACACCGCCATGATCAGGTGTTCATCAGGACGTCCCTGCGCCTGCAATACGATCTCTTCAAAATCTTTTGGTTCGGGATTATCCCGCCAGGGAACCTGCATACCTTGCCCCTTCAGGAACAGGGCCAGTGCCTCCAGCTTTCCTTCAGGCGGTGAAGCATGAACCCGGTACGGCGCCGGCAATTGACGCTTGAGAAGAAAACCGGCCGCTTCAACATTGGCCAGGATCATACATTCTTCAATCAGTTTATGGGCATCATTCCGTTCCTGTGGTATCAGCCCTGTCACCGCACCCCGTGTATCGAATTGAAAACCATATTCAATGCTTTCAAAGTCAATGGCACCGCGCCGCAAGCGGGCTGCGCGAAGGGCCTTGTAAAGCGAATGCAGGTCATCAAGGTTCTGTTTCACTTCCTGTTGATCATCATGGTGTTTCAAAACACCGTTATCGTAATAATCAGCAACCTGCTGGTAGGTCAGGCGGGCGGACGAGCGCATGACCGCCGCAACGAACCTTGATCGCTGTACCATGCCGTCATTATTAATGGTCATCTCGCAGGCAAGACACAGCCTGTCGACGCCCGGTTTCAAGGAGCACAGGCCGTTGGACAGGGCCTCCGGCAGCATGGGGATAACCCGGCTGGGAAAATACACCGATGTCGCACGATTGATCGCTTCCTGGTCAAGAAGACTGCCTGGCTGAACATACGCAGACACCTCTGCGATCGCCACCACGAGTCGCCAGCCCTTGTTCTGTTTGCGTGCGAATACTGCATCATCAAAATCACGGGCATCGGCACCATCAATAGTGACCAGCGGTAATTGCCGCAAGTCCTTGCGACCAGACTTCATTTCCTCCGGAACGGCCTCACCAAAGGCTTCGGCAGCCGCCTCAACGCCGTCCGGCCAGAGGTAGGGCAAGCCGTGGCTGCGAATGGCAATTTCCGTGGCCATGCCCGGGGCGCCCGACTGGCCCAGTATTTCCGTGATTTTGCCGACCGGTGACTGGCGTTCGGTGGGCTCACTGACAATGGTTGCCACCACCACCTGTCCGGGGCGGGCGCCTGCCGTGTCCTTAAGGGGAATCATCACATCCTGGTTGATACGCGGATCGTCCGGCACCACCAGTGCAACTCCGTTTTCTTCGACGTAACGGCCGACAATGCTGTCATTGGCCCGTTCCAATACGTCCGCGATCATACCTTCACGCCGGCCTTGCCGGTCGGTGCCAGTCACACCTGCCAGCACCCGGTCGCCGTGTAATACCTTGCGCATCTCGCGTGGCGAGATAAACAGGTCGGAACCGCCATCATCTGGAATAACAAAACCAAAACCATCCCGGTGGGCGCTGATGCGCCCCTTGACCAGGTCCATGCGGGCCGGCAGGCCAAAGGCCTTGCGACGCGTCTGTATCAGTTGTCCATCGCGGACCATGGCGCGCAATCGCCGCCGCAGTATTTCCTGGCTGTCATCGGATTTCACATCCATGGCAATAACGATGTCGCGGCGTTGTAAGGGTTTTCCGTGCGTTTCCAGCATCGCGATAATTTCATCGCGGGTGGGTGCAGTGGCGTTGATTTCCCTGCTCGAGGTCCGATTTTTTCCGCCGGATTTTGCTTTGCTCACTAAAAATTTCTCACTTGTCTATAGTGTTGCTATTGTAGCGCGATTTGGCCTGCACGATAGCTTCACCATGACCAGCCAAAATGATGACTCCAAACCGCTTAACAGGCAGCAACTGTATTGACCATTTTGGTTGACAGTTCAGGGTGGAATGGGTAGAGTGCGCTCCGGTTCGGAAGTAACCCCTTAACTTCCTTATCGAGGGCTGTGGATCCCCCTTTTCCGCAGCCCATTGCCGAGGTGGCGGAATTGGTAGACGCGCTGGCTTCAGGTGTCAGTGAGCATTAGCTCGTGGAGGTTCAAGTCCTCTTCTCGGCACCACCTGATAA
>CALJWY010000226.1 GCA_937974465.1 uncultured Lysobacterales bacterium
CATTTAGGACAACTGAATTTAATATTTGTCACTGGATTAAGTATAGTAAATAGAGCACGCTATTACTTCTCTACATTTCGATAATACCACCCTGATCGGGCCGTGGTTGACCGCTAGCGAGACAGGAACATGACAGACCAGGATATCCTATTCACATTGCTGTTCTTTGTTTTCGTTTTCCTTATATGGGGCCGCTGGCGTTATGACCTGGTGGCATTTACCGCCCTGCTAATCGCAGCATTCACCGGCGTTGTCCCCGCTGCTGAGGTATTTTCCGGGTTTGGGCATCCCGCTGTTGTCGTCGTTGCGCTGGTATTGATCGTCAGTCGTGGTCTGTCCAATTCCGGTGTGATTGAACTGTTGTCACGCTATATGCTGGATGCATCCCGCAAGCTGGGTGCGCATATCGGCATCATGGCCGGGTTCGCCGCCGTCCTGTCTGCTCTAATGAACAACGTGGCTGCGCTGGCCCTGTTGATGCCGCTGGATATGCAGGCAGCCAGCAAGGCCAAGCGCAGCCCGGCTTTAAGCCTGATGCCATTGTCATTCGCCTCGATTCTCGGCGGCATGATTACCCTCATCGGCACGCCTCCAAATATTGTGATTGCGGAATACCGTGCCAGCGTCATGGGCGAACCTTACAGAATGTTTGACTTCGCCCCGGTGGGCCTGGCCGTGGCAATTGTTGGCGTAGCGTATGTTGCGTTAATCGGCTGGCGTTTGATACCAGTCGCACGCGGCGAACACAATACCGCCAAAGAGCTATCACGACTGGGGGATTACCTGGCCGAGGTAAAAGTCGCCGAAGAGTCTCCCGCAATTGGCCAGAAGGTGCGCGAACTGGATGATGTTGCGACCGAGCACGAAGTCGAAATTGTCGGCCTGGTGAGGCGCGGTGAACGCATGCCAGGGATGGCCCGGCGGATCGAAATTCGTAAAAATGATGTGTTGATGCTAAAGGCTTCACCGGCAGGCATCGAAGCTCTCGTCGGGGCCCTGGGACTAGAGTACGCCGGCAAAACTAATAGCGAAGATGGTGTTTTTTCTTCTTCGGAAACTTCCCTGCTAGAAGTGGTGGTGCCACAGGGGGCCCGTATTGATGGTCGTTCAGCTCATTCGCTGCGTCTGATGTACCGTCACGGCGTTACCCTGCTTGGCGTGTCGCGCCAGGGACATCGTTTCACCAAGCGCGTTCAGGAACTGGAAATCCAGGCGGGCGATATCCTGCTGCTGCTGGGCAACAAGGACCAACTGCAAGATATCGCCGGTTGGCTGGGCTGTCTGCCCCTGGCTGAACGTGGATTGCAGGTCACGCAACGCAAAAAAGCGGGTTTGGCCGTGCTGATTTTCGCCACCGCGGTACTGCTGGCCAGTATCGGTGTGTTGTACCTGCCCGTTGCCCTGGGCATTGCTGTGGTTTTAATGGTGTTGACGGGGATTATGCCGGTGCGTCAGCTGTATGAATCCGTCGAGTGGTCGGTGATTGTGCTGCTGGGCTCAATGATTCCCATTGGTGTCGCACTGGAGACCTCCGGCGGCACCGCCATGATCGCCTCCGGCATCGTCAATGCCGCTTCGGATCTATCACCGGCGGTCATATTGGTTATCCTGATGATGGTCACAATGACCTTGTCTGATGTTATGAACAACGTCGCAACCGCGGTGATTGCAGCACCCATATCGGTCAATATTGCCAATTCGCTTGGTGTCAATGCAGACCCGTTCCTGATGGCCGTAGCGGTGGCAGCGAGTTGTGCCTTCCTGACACCCATCGGCCACAAGAACAACACCCTGATCATGGGGCCTGGGGGTTATCGCTTCGGTGATTACTGGAGGATGGGCCTGCCACTGGAGATAATCGTTATCGTCATCGGCGTGCCCATGATTCTTTGGGTTTGGCCGCTATAGCGGGAATGATGATAAAAAAGCCCGGGTTCAGGCTTTCCAGCAAACAACAAGATTCCAGATAAAAAAATCGGGTGCATTATCGATAATGCACCCGACCCTTAATTTCTAATCAGCGGCTTCTATGTCCTGCCTTTACCGTAACCTTTGTCGTCATCGCGATTACCGCAACCGCGTTCCATGTCTGAATGGGCAATTGCCCAGAACTCATCTGGTTCCAATCCACCCGACTCTTCACCAAGCGGCTCATATTCGACAGATATCGCCTCGAGTTGACGAATAAACGCACGCAGGTGGTTACCGGAACCACACAGTAGGCTTTCATAGGTACTGACGACTTCCTCAGGTTCCGTATTTTCAATCGCATGTTGAATATCTACGAAGTCCATTTCTTCAATCCTGACGCCGGCTATCAAGGCTTTTGTCGGGTTGCTTGCAAATAACATCAGCTCGTCGTACCTGGCCTGTAGTTCAGGATCAGCAAACAGGCCCTCTCCCAAAATCGGGTCATCCAGGCCGTTTCTATCAAGCAGATTTTTGAGGGCATCCATATGGTTTTGTTCGGCGTCGGAAATATTGTCAAATATCAGTCTGCCGTAGCTAAGGTAAAACGCGTCATAGACGTCCCGCGCAAGTTTTTCTTCCTCGCGCATAAACAGTAGGTGAGCCTCCTCTTCAGGGGTCAGGGTGTAAGCTTCACTACCGTCAGGAACGCCATCATAAATACAATTCCTTTCTCCGGCACCTTTACCTTTACAGAGCCCGTCTCCACCGCCGCCGTTACCTGAGGC
>CALJWY010000227.1 GCA_937974465.1 uncultured Lysobacterales bacterium
GGTAAGGACGCACGGATTATCGAGGTTGAGATATTGCTGGATGACTCCGAAGCGGCAGCGGCCCTGACCCATTTACAAGTCGAAATCATTATTGATGCCTGAGAAGGCAACATGAACCTACCCCTGGGCTGGCTACAGCTGCGCCATCGCCCGCTGCGCTTACTGGTCGCTCTCGCCGGTATCGGTTTTGCCGTTTTATTGATCATGATGCAGCTTGGTTTCCGTGCGGCACTATTTGAAAGCGCGGTGCGCTTCCACGAACGACTGAATTATGACATTGCACTTTTTTCCACCAACAGTGTGTTCATTGTTCGGCCACAGCCGTTTTCCAGTCGTCGCCTGTACCAGGCCCTTGGGGATGAATCGGTGGATTCTGTTTCACCCGTGCATATTTTCCCCGGCGTCTGGAAAAACCCCTGGAACAACGATCATCGCAGTATCAATGTTATTGGTTTTAATCCGGAAGATGCACTGCTCAACGCCCCGGGTTTTGAAGATTACCGGCAACTTCTGCGCCAACAGAATGTTGTGATTTTCGATGCCGCGTCGCGGCCTGAATTCGGACCTGTGGCGGAAGAGTTTGACCCTGCGAAAGGCATCACTACCGAACTGAACGACCGGCAGATACAGGTTGTCGGTCTGTTTGAAATGGGCACGTCCTTCGGTATAGATGGCAGTATCATGACCAGCGAGGACAACTGGCTGAGATTGTTCCCGGACCGGTCCCGTAACGATATCGAACTGGGTCTGATCCGTTTGATAAAAGGTTCGGATGCCAATGCAACGCGAGACCGATTAAGAAACTATCTGCCTAAAGATATCCTGGTAATGACCAAGGCGGACTTTGTCGAACGGGAAAAGAATTACTGGAATGCCGCCACACCCATCGGTTATATATTTGCCTTTGGTGCCATCATGGGTTTTGTCGTCGGTGCAATCATCGTTTACCAGATACTGTTCGCCGATGTGTCCGAACATTTAAATGAATATGCCACTTTACGGGCACTGGGTTACCCAAACCGTTTTATCTCGGGCATTGTGATACAGCAGGCTTTAATTCTCGGGGTGTGCGGCTATTTCCCGGGTGTCGCGCTGGTGTACTGGTTATCAAGCAAAGCAGCAGCGGCAACCCATCTACCCCTGTACATTACCCAGGAGCGCGCCTTGACCGTATTTCTCTTAACGGTATCCATGTGCGCTATCTCGGCCCTGTTGGCCGTGCGCAAGGTGCGCCGGCTTGACCCGGCAGATGTGTTCTGATGGCTACTCTCGCCCCAATTTCCATCCGTGGCCTGAACCACTCTTTTGGTAAAGGCTCGCTTCGAAAACAGACCCTGTTCGATATCTCGACAGAGATACCACAGGGCGAGATTGTTATTGTCACCGGGCCGTCCGGTTCGGGTAAAACGACCATGCTGACACTGGTGGGTGCGTTGCGGTCCACGCAGGAAGGAAGTGTCAGGGTTTTGGGACAGGAGTTGTGTGGTGCCAAACCCGCCGCGCTGGAAAAGGTACGCAAGCAAATCGGTTTCATATTTCAGCAACACAACTTGCTGGAAGCTTTAACTGCGATCCAGAATGTAGAACTTGGCGCCCGGGTTTCGGGCAAGATCCGTCGCTCCCAACTCAGGAAGCGTGCAGCACATATGCTGGATGCAGTGGGCCTGGGTGACTTTTTGCACCACCATCCGGAACAATTATCCGGAGGTCAGCGGCAACGCGTTGCAATCGCGCGGGCACTGGTTGGAGAACCGGCCATGTTGCTGGCCGATGAGCCAACGGCATCACTGGATAAGAAATCCGGCCGCGAGGTCGTTGACCGGATGAAATTTCTCGCCAGGGAGCATGGCACCACCATCTTGCTGGTCACACATGACAATCGCATCCTGGATATTGCGGACCGCATTGTTCACCTTGAAGACGGCCGACTTTCCACCTTCACCGATTCCGTCATTGCGAACAATCGCCACATGATGCAAGTGCTGGCGGACAACCGCAAGAAACAACCGATTGAAGAAGTTGTTGAAAACCTGGATGAACCCGGATTCAACATGCTTTTGAATGAAATCACGGAAGAATCACAACGATTTCTTGAAGCCACTGCACTCGCCAGCGATGTGGCGTTCAAGAGCATGCTGGCCCGTGGATTGTCAGCCTTCACTCACAAACTGAGCCAATTACTCAATGCAGAGCGCTGCTCTCTGTTCCTCGTAGAAGGCAACTCACTGTTGTTGAAAGTCGCAAGAGATCTTGAAGAAGGGGTTGAAATAAGGATACCGATAGGCAGCGGTATTGCCGGTGCGGCCGCAGAAACAGGCGAGGTAATCAATATTCCCGACGCTTATGCTGATCGGCGTTTTAATCCCGATGTAGACAAACGGACCGGTTATCGCACACGTTCCATATTAAGCCTGCCGATCAAGAACCAGCAGGGTCATGTTTTTGCAGTTGCGCAGCTATTGAACAGGAATGACGGCCAGCCATTCGATCAAAACGACGAAGCCCGTTTTCTGAGTTTTATAGAATCCATCGGGGTGATTTTCGAGACACTGGAAGACCTGTCGAGCTTTAAGCAGGGGGCGGCGGAGCTTAAGTCGTGAACGATACATCAACACAGATCCGAACGGCGGCTGAAAGTTACTTTGGTGTAGAGCTTACTGATGAATCACTCGGCGAGTTCGTGGTTTGTGAAATTGGCGGCGGTGACTGGTTGTTCCACCAGGGTGAAATAGGCAGCTCATTATTTTTATTGGTGCGCGGCCGTTTGCACGTGCTCCGGGAAAGCGCTGAACTGGAATCCCCCCAGCTGCTGGGTGAAGTGGTGCCGGGTGAAAGTGTCGGCGAGGTCGGTTTGTTAAGTGGTGAGAGGCGCAGCGCCAGCGTACGTGCAATACGTGACAGCCTGCTAATCCGGATAAACCGCAGTTCATTTGAACGTTTATCGGCTACCCACCCGGCACTGGTCATGAAACTGGCATCCCATGTTGCCAGGCTGTTACAACGCAGTCACTCATCCGCTGGTATCATGGCAGCAAGACGGCTCAGTACCATAACCCTTTTGCCGCTTCGCGAAAGCGCCCGGTCAATAGAGTTTTGCTGTGAACTGACTGATAGCTTAAATAAGTATGGCAAAGCCCTGACTTTATCAGCTGATAACCTGATCGCAAGTGGTGCCCCCGTTAGCCTGCTTGAAGACCAACAGAATGTCCCGGATGAACTTAAGCACTGGTTACACGAGCAGGAAACCCGAAATCAATTCCTGGTTTATGACTGCGGGGCCAATGACAGCCCCTGGACCCGTTATGCAATGCGCCAGTCAGACCTGGTGGTCTTTATCGCGGATTCACAGGACCCAGCAGAATTCTCGGATTGGGAAAAACGATTACGCGCCGGCAAGGGAATCGCCACGGGTAGACAGGCACTGGTGTTATTACAACCGGGTTCTGAAAACCCTATTACTGGCACTGCCGAATGGCTGAAAGACCGCGAACCTGATTTCCATCTGCATGTTCGTGCAGACAAAGAGGATGATATCCAACGGGTTGTCCGGGTTATTTCCGGGAATGCTCTCGGCCTGGTGCTGGGTGGAGGTGGTGCACGTGGTTTTGCACACCTGGGCGTATACAAGGCGCTATTGGAACTTGGTGTCACTATCGATTGGGTCGGCGGGGCCAGTATTGGCTCCATTTTTGGTGCACCGATTGCTTCGGGCTGGCCGCTCGATAAAGCTTACCAAATTGCCAGGCATAGCTTTGTTAAGGTCAAACCATTCAGTGATTACACCTTGCCACTGGCGGGTTTAATACGTGGCAGGCGCATGGAAAGCGAATTAAAAAAACACCAGGACTACCAGATTGAAGATATGCCGATACCTTTTTTCTGTGTATCGAGCATCCTCGACAGCGGTGAACTCAAGCTGCATGAGCAGGGCTGGCTGGCAGGTGCTTTACGGGCCACTGCATCCCTGCC
Organism: uncultured Lysobacterales bacterium; assembly: GCA_937974465.1. GTDB lineage: Bacteria > Pseudomonadota > Gammaproteobacteria > Xanthomonadales > SZUA-36 > SZUA-36. The sequence goes on from CALJWY010000227.1 coordinate 3,970, forward strand.
GGGTGTTTTACCACCCACCGTGGTTAATAAGCGCCTGGTTATTGACGGGGCCGTCCTAAATAGTTTACCCGTGGACATCATGTTGCAGAAACCCGTGGCTAAAATAATTGCCGTGGATCTTTCTTCCTACAAATCCTACGAAGTTGACTACCCGTCCATTCCATCACCATGGGCAATACTCGCTGGCCGTCTGCTGCCGTTTTTCCGCAAATACCGCGTACCCTCGCTGGCGACCACCATTCTCAAAGCTACTGAAATCGGTACCCAGATTGAGGTGAGAAAGTCGGGTAAACAGGCCGATCTGCTGTTACGCCCGCCGGTCAGGAAATTTGGCCTGACCAATGTGAAAGCCTTCGAGGAAATTGTTGAAACCGGTTACCAATATGCGCTTCCGGAACTGGAGAAATGGCTACAGATTTCAAAAGCAGCAGATAACGATAAACCAGAACACTCGTGAGAAATGTTGCAACTGAGAAATAATTGTTTTCAGTAATAAGTTTTAGGTTCTCTGCTCAGCAGCCCTTCGATCCTTGTAAGTTGCCGACGATTCGAAACGATATCCAACCCCCGATCCATCGACCGGGCCTTCCGACCTGGGTTGAAGGCATTGATACAGAGTCTTTGTTTTGTTTTGAGCTACGACATCGGCGCACAGAACCATGCGCTCAGCAAGGCAAAAACAGGAATCAGAATAAATTGTTTCATATCTAGTGCCCTCACGTAAAAACATAGCATGCACCCCATAGAACTGCCTAATTGACACTTGTCGAACACTCAGATGCGATATTCGCTTATGGCCATTAGCCGTCATAAGCATTCGCATTGGATAGTAGTCCGCTCCTGAGCGCAAAGCAGCCATTCAGAAAGCATCATTTCATGCATTGGGGACTTCTGCTAACGGCCAGAAGCGGAACCCTCCTGATGTCAGGAGGGGCCTTTCAAAGCTAAACTAATAATATCAGGGTCTGTTGACCGTAATCGAAGTTCCGTCACTATCGCCATCCGGATCATGGTTCTGGCTGCTGACGTAGCTCTTGTCGCCATAACTAACATTGCTCACGGTGAAGCTGACTTTCTTCAGCTTTTTCTTCGTTACATTGGCCCCCAGGGCGCATTGCCCTGCGTCGGTTGTGACACAAGAGGTATCTCCTCCGATACCACCACTCCACGAGCCGGAAACCGTCGCGCCCACCAATCCGGCATGATTGTTGTCATGCACGGTTATCGTGACCAAGGCATCCCAATTATTCCGGCTTGTTGCTATTGAGCCGCCATCCAGGTCGCCTACGTGAATATCATTATCACCAACCGGCGGTGGTGGCGGTGGTGGAGCGGCCGGGAGTTGATCGCGCATGCTGGCGATGCGCAACGGAAAGTACTGGCTCAGCGTGTCGAAGGCGCCTGCTGCGCCCTTGTCATTGGGGTCAGCGGCCAACGCTTCACTCAGCATGTCCTTGAATGCCTGCATGTCCAGAGCCAGTTGATCAGCGTCGAACACGGGAGAACCGCCATTGATTAGAATCTCGATAATGTCGTTGTACTCTGAACGAAATGGATCACTTTCTCCATCTACCAGCGCTTTCTCATACTGGTTATGTTTGCCACGGCCCGTGCGGTACATATCGCGGTTGGGGTCCTTGGAGCCGAAAGCCGAATCCAGATCCCATTGGAAATACTCGCGCTTGATGTTCAGGCCATTGCCTTGGTCGACGTAATAGAAATTTTTGCCCTTGGCAAAAAGGTCATCCGGTGAATAATGAAATGCAGTCACAGCACCAAAGGTCAGCATGCCTTCCATGTTGATGCGCGATTCGACCTGGGCCTTGAAATCAGCCGGTGTAGCACACCTGCCAGAATCCAGGAACGGCGCAAAACACAGCTCTTCGGACGTGGGGCTGGGGATACCGAAATCGTCTTCCGGGCCATCTTTGGGCTCGGGGCTGTACTGGTCACTCATCTTGGTCAGCCAGGTGTCGCCGTCCACTTCCCACAAGCCGCGGTTTTTCAAGAACTGTTTGTCTGGCTGTTCAACGTTGACGTAAACGCCCTGGTATTGGCCATTGATGTAAAGCTTGACCCACGATGCGAGGCCTGTGTTGTAATCCAGCCCTGAGTCAGCCGCCAACCGATGCAGGTACCAGGCCACGCCTTCGTCAGCAATATTCTGGTCATCGCCATTTTCCAGGCTGAGCTTCTTGATGCCCTTCCACTTGGAAACACAGCCCTCGGTAATGCCCGGAACGCCCGCACATATATCCACGCCAT